>NZ_JBMQQG010000168.1:0-8965 GCF_057362405.1 Ginsengibacter sp. | reverse complement strand
TCAGTTTAACAGAAGCCCGTTAAATTGATACAAGATAAAAAGGCTTGAAATTAAAAACTACCAAAAAACTACAGTGAAGAATATTACACAAATGCACCAGTATTTTCGGCGTCAGCATAAAAAAATTGCGTGTTAAAAGTTTCGGCTTGCCGGAAGTCTCCTGCTGCATTTCATGGTACATGGCAATGATGTGAATTTTTACAACGAGATGAGAATTGAAAGTGTCGTAACAAAAACTTCTTATAGAGTTGCAGAAGTAAAACATACTCCGCGAAGCATTTGATTTCTTCCGGATCGTGCTGTGGTAATGAAGCTAAAAGCAAGCTAATCCGGCAACATTTCATTTTGCATTTTAAATTAATCCAAAACCAAAGGGCAAACGAAAGGTGAATGATTCAAAACTCCCCTAAGCAATAAGATCTCATTCAAAACTTATAACCAGGAAAGTTGATAAAAAATAACAGCTTTGAAGACGAATTGAGATAAACTGAGTTTGATTTCAACGTAAGAGTAACTGTTACCGAAACGGTAATACCTGCTCAGCCTCAATCTTTTTGGCAAATAGTATATTTACCACTCTTTTCGTTCCCTACGTCAAAAAAAAAGTCTTTATCTTACTCCTTTTGTTAACACAATCTCTAATTTCGATTAACAGAACAGGATTTTTACACAAATTGGAGCAAAATCCTTTCATAAGTTAACCCTCGTGCAATGCGTCTTCTCATTTGGTTTGGTTTATTGATATCATCGCTTTCGGTTTTTGGCCAAAGCGAATATTATCATTTTTCCAAACTTAATACTAACAATGGCCTTTCACACAACCAGGTTAATGCCATACTAAAGGATCCCGAGGGGTTTTTATGGTTTGGCACCATCTCCGGGCTCAACCGGTATGATGGATACTCTTTTAAAATATACCGTAAGGTGCCTAATGATAGCACCTCTCTATATGATAATGATATTCTTTCTCTTTTCGAACTTCCTGGCGGAAAAATGTGGGTCACGACGAGGGCCGGCGCCTGTATATATAATTCCGAAGTGGAAAAATTCGATACTAACTATTATGCCTACCTGAATTCGCTGGGTTTACCTTCAGGGCCCGTCAATACTATTGTGAAAGGAGACAATGGAAGATATTGGTTTCTTTATGAGAACCTTGATTTGTATATGTATTCTGAAAAGGATAAAACTGTGAAATTATTTCGCCATAATCCTTCTTTTAGTCCCGATGCAAAAATTGCATCGTTTAAAGCGACGATGGATGGAAAACTGTGGTTGGTTTATCAAAATGGATTTTTGCAGGAATATGATATAAAATCGGATAAAATTATTTATTCATCTGCTGCTTTATATAAGCTGAATAATGGGATCAATTCCTATAATCTTTCAATCGACCGGGATGGAGATATCTGGCTGTGGTATTATACACAAGGTATTTTTCTTTTTCATCCAAAGGATAGTTCACTGAAACATTTTAATGAAAATTCATTTCCATCGAAGTTACAGTCAAATCTGGTAAGCCAGGTGGTTCAGGATGATAATGGTTTGATCTGGGTAGGGACTGACCATGGAGGAGTAACGTTAATCGATAAAAGGAACAACTTCAGGACCAACTACCTGATGAACGATCCCGAAGACCCCAAAAGTCTCAGCCAAAACACCATCACGGCAATTTACAAAGATAATATTGGAATTATATGGCTTGGAACTTACAAACAGGGAATTAATTATTTAAATAGCAACATTGTACAATTTCCGCATTATCATCACCAGGAGTCGAATCCAAATAGCCTTCCTTATGATGATGTAAACCAGTTTGTTGAGGATAATTCAGGAAATATCTGGATCGGCACCAACGGCGGTGGATTAATTTATTTCGATAGAAAAAACAACACATTTAAACGATACCTGCATGATCCAAACAACAAAAACAGCCTGAGCAGTAATGTTATTGTAAGCTTGTGCATAGATGACGAAAATATACTTTGGATTGGAACTTTCATTGGAGGCCTGAATAGCTTCGACGGAAAAAAGTTTATGCACTACAGCCATAATGATCAAGATTCCACAAGTTCAGCTAATGATAATATATGGAAAATTTATGAAGACCGGGAGCAAAATTTATGGATAGGTACCCTTGGCGGCGGAATAGATCTCCTGGATAGAAAGGACGGCCGGTTTAGGCACTATCAAACTAGATCAGATGCGTCGGATATTCTTCCATCCAATTATGTTTCTGACATTCTCCAGGACAAGAAGGGAAATTTATGGATCGCCACCGTTAATGGTATTGCTGTTTTTAAAGAGAAAGGGAGTCATGCGGTTTTCTATCAGCATTCCGATGATAAAAAGAGTTTAACCAACAATGATGTAATGTGTATTTCAGAAGATAGTAGCGGAAGGATTTGGATTGGTACCCGTGAAGGGCTGGCTTTATTTAATGAGCAAACTAAAAATTTCCAAACATTTACGATGTCTGACGGTTTACCCGATAATATGGTTTTAAATATTCTTGTCGACAACCATCAAAGCCTTTGGATATCCACCCCTAACGGATTATGTAATGCGATTCCTGAACAAAAAGACAACGGTACTGTTCTTTCAGTGATCAATTATAATGAATTAAATAACCTGCAGAACCAGGAATTTAATAGCAAGGCAGCTTATAAAACAAAGGAAGGAGAATTGATTTTTGGCGGGCCTTCGGGCTTTAACATTATCAATCCCTCCGCAATAAAAAAGCCTGTTTACCATTCCAAAATTGTTTTTACAGATTTAGAGATATTAAACAAAAAAATTGAACCCGGAGAAGTGATTAATAACCGTGTTCTGCTTCAGCGATCATTATCCAATCTTCGGGGTATTGACTTGAAGTATAAAGAAAATGTTTTCTCTATTGAATTTGCGTCACTTGATTATTCAAATAGCAGCCGTGATAAATATGCCTACATGCTGGAAGGATTTAATCCGGACTGGTTGTATGCCGATGCCACTCAACGGAGGGCCACTTATACAAACCTCGATCCAGGTCATTATACTTTTAAATTAAAAGTCTTGAATAGTGAGGGTTTATGGAGTGATGTCAAAACTTTGCAGATTACCATTGATCCGCCGTTTTGGCGAACATCTGTTGCATATATCATATACGTATTAATAGTCGCAGGTTTGCTGATACTTATACGGCGTGTTACGTTAGATAGAATACACATGCGTTATGAAGTGGTACATCAACGGCGGGAAGCGGAAAGAGCACACGCTCTGGAACAGTTAAAGACAAAGTTTTTTACCAATGTAAGTCATGAGTTTCGTACTCCCTTAAGCCTGATCATTGCTCCGTTAGAAAAGATTATCAAACAGACTCCTGATGAAGAACATAAAAAGCAGCTCAACCTCGTACAACGGAACGCAAAACGGTTATTAAACCTGGTAAATCAACTGCTCGATTTCAGAAAAATGGAAGTGCAGGAAGTAAAATTGCATCCTTCAATAGGCGACATTATCGTGTTCAGCAAGGATATAAGTCTCTCGTTTTTGGACATTGCGGAAAAGAAAAAAATTCAGCTTGCATTCGCTTCCAACATTGATAGCCTGGAAATTTATTTTGATAAAGATAAGATTGAAAAGATCCTGTTCAATTTGCTTTCAAACGCTTTTAAATACACTGAGGAAAATGGAATGGTGAATATCAATCTCACCTATAATTCGCCTGTAAACAACGAATCTGACGGAACGCTTGCTATAGAAGTAAAAGACACAGGAATTGGAATTCCTGTTGATATGCATGAAAAGGTTTTCGAACGGTTCTTTCAAACCGATGTTCCCGAAAGCATGGTGAACCAGGGTACGGGGATTGGTCTTGCCATAACGAAGGCATTTGTCAAATTGCATAATGGCATTATAACCTTAAAGAGCGAACCCGGGCGAGGTACTTGTTTCACAGTATTATTGCCTGCAAAAAAGATTTATGATTATCCCTCTGTTCCGGCAACCGACCCAATACAAGGAGAAGAAGGTGAACAAATCGTCACTGAGACAAGTCATAAAAGCGGTAAGAAGAAAACAATACTTGTGGTGGAAGACAGTGAAGACCTTCGCTTTTATTTAAAAGACAACCTGAAAGCGCAATATAAGGTTGAAGAAGCCACCAACGGAAAAGAGGGTTGGGAAAAAATAAAACTGTTAAATCCCGATCTTGTGGTGAGTGATATTATGATGCCTTTAATGGACGGAGTTGAATTAGCGAGGAAAATAAAAACTGAAACGGCCACAGCCCATATCCCGGTCATCCTGCTTACTGCTATGGGAAGCGAGGAAAAACAATTGGCCGGCTTTAAGGCAGGTGTGAACGATTACATTACCAAACCCTTTACGTTTGAAATCCTGGCTTCACGCATCAAGAATCTGCTGGCACAGCAGGAATTATTGCATAAAAGGTTTCAAAAGCAAATTGAGGTCAATCCTGGAGAGGTAACCATTACTCCTGTTGACGAAAAATTCCTGAAACACGCTTTGGAAGTTGTAGAAAAAAATATAGATGTCCCGGAGTTTTCGGTTGAAGATTTTAGTCGTGATATGTTTATGAACAGGGTTACGCTGTATAGGAAAATCTTATCAATAACCGGCAAAACGCCAATAGAATTTATCCGTTCTATTCGTTTGAAAAGGGCGGCTCAACTGTTGGAAAAAAGCGGGCTGTCTATTGCAGAAATTGCATACGAGGTAGGATTCAATAATCCAAAGACCTTCACTAAATTCTTTAAAGAAGAATTTAAGATCCTGCCATCACAATATGCTTCCAATAAGAAAGCAAAAGAAGCTTAAAAGTCTCCTTATCGGAGAATGACTGGTAAAAACCATGCTTTTGCAACATTTTGTATCGTAGGTTGCAACATTCCGGTACCCTGTATAAAGTGACACAGCAATAGTTTTACAGCATTAAATCATGCGAAAGATTGCTGTATATGAGACCACGACTGCTGCTGCTTAATTTACTTTGTTTTTATGTTTTTGGTGCCTTATGGGCAGCACCTCCTTCCTACATTAAGACAACGGACGGCGTGATTGTTTTTACCGATCCTTTTTTTACAGGCACTTCTAATGCCGTAAAATTGGAAGTTATTTCAGACAATATCATAAGAGTAATTGCAGCTCCGGGAAAAGAGATCGCTGCCGCTCAAAGCCTGGTCACCGTTTACAGCGAAAGACCCGATCTTTTTTGGAATACCATTCCTTTTAAAGATAGCCTGATGCTCAAAACAAAAAGAATGACTGCTATCGTCGACCTGAAAACAGGCGCTGTTACTTTTCGGGACCTTAGCGGTGAAAGAATATTAAGTGAAAAACCAACAGGAGGAAGGAGTTTTCAATCCGCAGTATTTGATGGCAGGCGCTATTACAATGTTACCCAGACTTTTCAAACGACTGCGGATGATGCCTGGTACGGTCTGGGTCAGCACCAGGATGGCATTATGAACTACAGCAGGGGCCAACAGGTCACTTTCTTTCAGAACAATACCGAAGTGGCAATTCCATTTCTTGTATCAGCCAAAAACTATGGGATACTATGGGACAATTATTCGCTTACAAAAGCGGGGGATGTGCGACCACTTCATCCTCTTTCATCACTGCAACTTTTTTCAAAAGCGGGCGAGCAGGGATGGCTTACGGCTTCTTATGCTAATGATAAATTTAAGCCGCAGGAGATAATTACCGAAAGAGCGGAAGACCGCATCAATATGGAATTTTTAGGAGACTCAAAGATCCAGCTTCCCGCAGCTTTTAAGCCTGCCACAGGCGTAGTAACATGGGAAGGAGAGATAGCCAGTAATTTATCCGGCCTTCATCAGTTCCACTTCACATTTGGAGGATCATTGAAGGTGTGGCTGGGTGGAAAACTTGTTTTGGATTGGTGGCGAAAAGCCTGGAACCCTGCACCTGCATTAATTCCTTTCCATTTCAACAAAGGAGAAAAAATTCCAATTAAAATTGAATGGACCCCTGAAGGCGGGGAATCCTACCTCTCACTAAAATGGCAGGAGCCATTAACTGAACAGGATCAAAACAGTTTTAGCTTTTCTTCCGAAGCTGGTCAGCAGGTTGATTACTATTTCATCTACGGGAATAACATGGACGACGTGATTTCCGGTTACAGGACGCTTACCGGCAAGGCTCCCATCGTACCTAAATGGGCATTAGGTTTCTGGCAAAGCCGCGAGAGATACAAAACAGAGAATGAAATTCTTTCTACGGTCAACGAATTCAGAAAAAGAAAAATTCCTATTGACAATATCGTTCTTGACTGGAGTTACTGGCCGGAAACCGAATGGGGCAGCCAGGAGTTTGACAAATCGCGGTTTCCTTCTCCGGATAGCTTGATTGATGTGTTGCATAAAAACTACCATACACAAATTATGATTTCTGTGTGGCCAAAATTTTATGAAGGCATAACCGCCTATAATGAATTTGATAAAAAAGGCTGGCTCTATAAAAGAAACATTGCTGACCGGCAAAGAGATTGGATCGGCAAAGGTTATGTTTCTACTTTCTATGATGCATTCAATGGAGATGCAAGAAAGGCTTTCTGGAATTTGATCAATAAAAAAATTTATAGCAAAGGAATTGACGCCTGGTGGATGGACGCCAGTGAGCCGGATATTCTTTCTAATGTAAGTCCTGAAAAGAGAAAACTTGAGATGACGCCCACTGCATTAGGGAGTGCTGCTGTATATCTGAATGCTTATCCTTTGGAAAATGCAAAAGGAATTTATGAGGGACAGCGTTCGACTGATCCGAATAAACGTGTGTTTCTATTGACACGTTCCGGCTTTGCAGGTTCACAGCGCTATGCCGCAACAATATGGAGCGGAGATATTGGCTCCACATGGCGGGATATGAAAAATCAGATTGCGGCCGGTGTCAATTTCTCTATGTCCGGGCTTCCATATTGGACGATGGACATCGGTGGATTTGTTGTGCCTGAAAAATTTGAAAAACCCGATTCAGAGAATTTAGAGGAATGGAGGGAGTTGAATACACGCTGGTACCAGTTTGGGGCATTTGTTCCTTTGTTCCGTTCGCATGGGCAGTTTCCTTATCGCGAGATATTCAACATCGCTCCTGAAACACATCCTGCTTACAAAAGTTTTCTCTATTACGACAAACTGCGTTACAGGTTACTGCCCTATATCTATTCATTAGCCGGAGCGGCTCATCATGATGATTATACAATCATGCGGGGATTGGCAATGGACTTTTCTGCAGATACAGCAGTGCTGAACATCGGCGATCAATACATGTTTGGTCCTTCTTTGCTTATCAATCCTGTCTATGAATATAAACAACGCAGTCGCTCAGTGTATTTGCCAAAATGTGCAGGATGGTATGATTTATATTCCGGTAAATGGTATGAAGGCGAACAAAAAATTATTGCAGATGCACCCTATGAAAGAATGCCGGTGTTTGTAAAGGCTGGCTCTATTGTTCCTCTCGGCCCGGCACTCCAATACACTTCAGAAAAGCCCGCTGACACCATTACACTGCACGTCTACACAGGTGCTGATGCCTCTTTTAATTTATACGAAGATGAAGGCACGAACTACAATTATGAAAAAGGTAAATACACAAACATTCCGCTTAATTATAACGAATCAACCGGCATGCTAACTATCGGTAAAAGAAAAGGTGAGTTTGACGGTATGTTGAAAGCAAGAGTTTTTAAAATTACCTGGATAGATAAAAATAGAAATATCGGGTTTGATATGGAAAGAAAACCTGATGCTGTAGTAAAATATAACGGAGAAAAAATTCTCATAAAACACAAATGAAATATACTAAACCATGTATTCAAATTTAATCACCACTAATTGTTTGCAATGAAAAAAAACAAAATTATCAAGAGGGCATCTAAACTGCTATGGATGCTTCTGTATTTCCTGTTTATGGGAATGCAAAGCTTTTCGCAAACCAACGTGCGAAAAATCACGGGAAAAATTATTAATAAAACTAACGGAGAACCCATATCCGGGGCGAGTATTTCTGTAAAAAATACTGCTAACGCAACACTTTCGGACGCTTCCGGTAATTTTGCCATTGACGCAAAAGCCGGCGAAACTGTCGTCGTAAGTTTTGTAGGCTTTACTCCACAAAATATTAATGTAAACACCTCTACCGAAAATCTGCGTATTCAACTTACTGAAGAGTATAATAAGTTGAACGATGTAGTTTTAATTGGCTATGGTGTTCAGCAGAAAAAACTTGTAACTGGTGCCACCGCCCAGGTAAAAGGTAAAGATCTTGCAAAATTAAACACAACAAATGCTTTACAGGCATTGCAGGGGCAAGCGGCCGGTGTTAACATTACCTCTACGTCCGGGCAACCCGGTGGCGGCTTTAAAGTAAATATTCGTGGTGCCGGAACTATTGGAAATGCAAGTCCCCTTTATGTTGTGGATGGTGTTATCACCAACGATATTACTTACTTAAACAATTCAGATATTGCTTCGGTTGATATTTTAAAAGATGCTGCATCATGTGCCATCTATGGTATCAACGGGGCAAATGGTGTTGTTTTGATTACTACCCGAAGTGGAAAATCAGGTAAGAAAAATGGAGAGATTTCATTCGACGCTTATTACGGTATTCAAAACATTGGCCGTAAACTGCCTTTATTGAATGCCGAACAATATGCAACCATGCAAAATGAAGCAGCCATCAATAGCGGTAAAGCGCTTCTTTTCACGCAAGCACAAATTGACGCCTTGTCCAAGGGAAGCGGCATTTTGCCGGCTCATGGAACCGACTGGTTAAACCAAATTTTTTCTTCTGATGTGCCTATTCAGAATTACAATTTAGCTGCTAATGGCGGAACCGATGTTTCATCTTACTCCTTAGGCATGTCTTATACTGAACAAGGTGGAATCATTGGCGGATCTGATCTTTCAGATTATAAGCGCATCAACTTCCGTAC
>NZ_JBMQQG010000167.1:0-11037 GCF_057362405.1 Ginsengibacter sp. | reverse complement strand
TCAAATAGTATTATAAATCCCGTGCTTAAATCTTTTTGCCAGTAACCCTGTAGCCAAAGCAGTATCGATATTTTCAACTAACACGCCTTCTATGCCATAAGGCTGGTGAGCAATACATTTGCCGTCGGGAGCAATTAATGACGTAGCAGATTCCTGGAAACGCATGGCATAATTTACGCTGGCAAAGTAAATGGTATTTTCCATTGCTCTCATCATCATCGCTTTTTCATAATAAGGATTTCCCTTATTTCCCCATTCAACAAGTTGTGGTCCGTTAGTATCACTGGCGGTACACTGTGGGTGAAAAACAATTTTTGCATCATGTATGGCTGCCCACCTAACTGACTCAGGATAGCGGAAGCCTTCATGGCAAATTGTAATACCAAACTTTACACCATTCACTTCAAAAATATTTCGTTTGTTGCCGGCTTTCCATTTATTGTCCTCGGTTGGGTCCAATTGGTTCTTGGTTTGATATCCTAACACCTCGCCGGTATTTGAAATTACACAGGCCACATTATAAAGTTCACCTTCTTCATACCAATCCATTGGTAAAATAACAGCGATAGAAAAAGCAGCTGCTATGTTGCAAACCTGCGTTAGTGCCAATTGTAATTTTTCCGGAGACACTTTTTCAACTTCATATTCTCCCAAAGGATAGCCGGGAAGATACGACTCTGGAAAACAAATGATTTCAGCCTCTTTACCGGCTGCATCTTTTACTAGTTTTTTTATTTGAAAGATTCCATCATCTATGGATTCAGGAAAGGGTGGGGATGCCAATGCAATTTTCATGTTACTATAAAAATGAAGAATGAAGGTACAGTACATTTTATCACTTTTCAAGATGGCTAATGAGATTTTGAATCCTTGGACGTATCATAGGAGTCCGGAATTGTGAGTTAATTCTGGGTGCTGCAAGTCCCTGCGAAACAGTTCGACATGCCGACGGGCAAATGAAATTATTGGCAGGAACTGTTTATCTGCAGGGTTAATGCCTTGCCTCAAGAATTTTTATTGCTAATGATTTGAAATAGACCCGGCAAATAATAAAATGAAAGTATAAACGTTTAGATGCAATGTAGAAATTTTTGGAATTTTTAAAAAAAATTGCGCAAAGACTTATTTGTTATAACATTAGTAAATTGAACTATTTCTCCACCCATATTGAAAGCAGGCGTGCAGTAGTTTGTGCCGTTTTTAGAAAACTTACGTTCACTTTATTCAAAAATGCTGCGTTATTTATTTCATTTCTATTGCTGACCAAACAATGCCTGGTTGCGCAAACCGGATATATTTACGTGCATGCAAAAACAATCAGTGAAGACATTAATCAATCCTTTACTTTTTCTGTTACAGGCGGCAGTACGGGTGTACCTAATTTCACCCTGTTAGATCAAAATCTAAATATTGAACCAACGGATATCGGGGCAGGACATGGAACCGGTGGCGGAGAACTTTGGGTGGTTACGGGTGCCACACGAGGAGCCGACGGCACTGTATATCACAGGGCTGCCAACAGTGCCATATGGAATGCTGTTTCCGGTCAAACCGGCTCAGCCATTGACGGTGCAGACCTCGGGCACTTTGTATTGATTCGTTCTAACGGTGACGGATACGTGTACAACGGAAGTTCCTTTATTAAATTTTTTGACCACTCAACTTATACAACGGCGGTAGATATTGCTAACAACGGTAGTATCACTTCGGGTGCAGGATATACGGCAATAGTGGGTTCTAACGGCCACGTGTATAGGTATACAGGTAACTACAGTACTACTTTTACATGGACAGATATTACACCGGTTGATAAGTCTGGCTTGACTTTTAAACGGCTCGATGTAGATCCGGCCAATAACGATATCGTATTAAATGATGCCGGAGGTTATGTAACAAAAGTCAATTCTTCCGGTGGTGGTTTAGTTTATTACGGTCGTGGCGGTAGTACTCCGTCACAACTTTGTGATGTAACTATTGATGATAACGGAACAATCTATGCAGTGGAAAAAGACGGCCAGGGCATGGATGCCGCCTACCGGTATAACGGCACAAGTTGGGATGAAGAACCTGAAACTGGACTACATTATTTTCTTACATGTAGTAATAATGGCCAGGTATGGATAATAAAAGGTAATACAGCTGCACAATCATCTTCTTTTGCTAACCAATCTACGATCTACACCAGGACAGGTGATGGTTCAGGAACCTGGCTGGATGACGAGCGGGTAGTGACCACTCAAAATGGTAATTCAATTACGATCCCGGTAAGTCCGGGAACTTATACCATAACAGAGGCTAATCCGGTTAATTGGAATTTGCAGAAAATAGATTTATACGATTCTGCCTCGGGAAGCTCTACGAATATTGCTACCAATAAAGTTACAGTAGTCGTAAGCGCAGGACAGGTAGTGCATGCAGTATTTACCAATGGGATAGTCGCACCGCGGGCAATACCTTCGAATTGCGGAACTGACAACTCTATACAGAATTTTGGGTCTGGTGTAAATCCCAGGGGTAATGCGTTATCAGGACTGACCGATTTTCATTTTTATAGCAATGCAAGCTACAATACAACACCGGATGGTTATTATTCTCTAACCCAAAATTCATTGCAATGGGGTAATGCCACGCTTACCGATCATAGCGGGCTCGTCGGAGGTTATTTTCTTATGGTAAATGCCTCTTATGCACCAAACGAATTTTACCGGCAAAGAGTTACAGGTATGGCGCCGGGAGCTACTTATAACTTTACATTCTGGGCTGCCAACCTTTCGCCAGGTTCCCCTTTACAACCTAATGTACTTGCCGGCATAACAGATACGGCATCGGGTGCCACATTGGGCTCCGTAAGTACCGGTCCGTTACCAACCGATAATGGATGGCATCAGTATACATTCTCTTTCAAAGCTACGGTTACTACAGGAGATCTTTTTCTCCAGAATAATGCACCAGGAGGATTTGGTAACGACCTTGCCATAGACGACATCAACCTCAACCAGGTATGTAACTCTGTCCTGGCAGTTGGTTTAACTAACTTTAATGTTACGAATCACCTGAACCATCCGTTGCTTACGTGGGCACTTGGCCCCAGTCCTGATCTCAATTATTTCGAAGTGGAAAGGAGCACCGATAAAGGTGCAACGTGGAAAATGATTGGCATTGTAATGGGATCGGATGACAATACCACCGAACAGGATTATGTGTTCAAAGATGATCATCCTGAAGATGGAATAAATTTATATAGATTGAAAACAGACAGCAAGACCGGGGCCTTCGTATATAGCGCTGTAAAACAAATTGAGATTTTAAATTTAGTGACCTTATCGGTATTCCCAAACCCCGTTGGCTCTGAAAAAGTACTCAATGTGCAGTTGTCTAAACTTGTTCCGGGAACATACAAAATAAGCCTTGTATCCTCGGCAGGTCAGTCGGTAAAGAAGATAACCTATAAAGCCGTGGGTGCCGGCACTGTTTCTTTGCCCATTTCAACAGCAGCCATTCCCGGAGGTACTTATGTTCTCACAGTAACTGGGAATAACCAGCAATTTTCAAAGCCAATCGTTATTGAAAACAAATAGCCCTTCTCTTAGGAAAAAATTGATTTGACAATTTGCGTTTAGTATTAGCCGTTATGAACGTGATACGGGAAAGTAAGACGTTAAAAAGCCGCCGCATATCCCATACGAAATATTTTTTAACAGCAAATTAGTACGGGACGAATTTTAATTACTACGAGTTACTTATTAACCCAATAATCAACAACAGTTACGTCATCAGCAATAGGAAGTGAAATCTTAAAGAGTCTTGTATACTCCGGATTTTTTGAATAACTCTTCATATCCTCCTTAGATGCAAAAGTGGTGGCATATATATGTTTCACAACTCCCGTATCGCGGGCGGAAACATTTACCCCCAATTCAAAGTCCTTTACAAAAGAACTTTTTGACAAGTCAGTGTACACGTTGTCCAATGCTTTAATGCTGTCTGCAGGCGCATCTGGTTTAAAAGTAATAATAACAATATGCCTTAAAAGATTGGAAGATGAATTGTTTGTTTGCGCATTGCTGTTGTTTTGAAATAACAGCGTTGCTGTTATAAACATCAAGAGGGTAAAAAATATTTTTTTCATGTCCGGAAATTTAGGAGCGGTAAGCTACAAATAATTTTATTAATTCTCTACCAGGATACCGGCGATCCCAATTCTGCAGTGTTAGTTAACCGTTGGGTTCTGAAATTTTTGAAAAAATACACTTAATTGTTAAGTGAAGCGCACATTAATAATAAATTTTAATCCATCTCACTCACTCTCTTTACTCCAACATAATACATCTTCTCAATCTCCTTCGCATTAAATAATGCTGCCTGGTCTTTGGTAATATCAACTGTTTTCCAATCTGTACCGGGAAATATACTCAGGTTGTTATAACCATTCATTAAAAATAACGGCAGGTTAAAACCTTCGATGCAATTGGCATAACGGTAGGAAACTTTTTTACCATCGGGCTTCATATAAATTTCCAGTTGTGGTATTTGTGGGTTTCTAAGATACTGGTCAAATACTTTGCTGAAATTAAAGTGCGCATGATCGATTATATATTTTTCTACTTGGGCAGAAGTAACCGTTTGGTGGTAAAAGGTTTTATTCAAACCCCGTAATATATCTCTGAACAAAGAATCATGATGCATGCTGTGCCTGATCGTTTGCAACAGGTTCGAACCTTTACTGTACATATCGCCGTTCCTGATACTTATATCATCATTTACGCCATAGTAACCAATTACAGGAAAAATATTTTGAATCCCTTGCCTGCTTCCGACAGTATATTCATTGCCGGCGTCTTTGCCATAATAATATTCGGTGAATAATGTTTCGCTATAGCAGGTAAAGCCTTCATGCACCCACATGTCGGCAATATCGTTGCTGGTAATGTTGTTGCCAAACCATTCGTGACCGCTTTCATGAACAATAATGTAATCCCATTTTAATCCCCATCCTGTACCCGACAGATCATGTCCAAGATATCCGTTCATGTACTTATTGCCGTAAGCAATGGCACTTTGGTGTTCCATACCCAAATAAGGGGCATCCACTATTTTGTAGCCATCTTCATAAAAAGGATACGGCCCCATCCAGTATTCATGAGACTTAAGCATCCTGTGTACTTCGGGAACCATATGTTCTTTGGCTCTTTCAAGATTATAATTCAACACCCAATAATTTACATCCAGCTTTCCTTTTTCTCCCTCATATACTTCACTCATGTTAACATATTTCCCGATGTAAGGAATCATGTCGTAATTGTTGATCGGGTTCACCACCTGCCAGCTATAAGTCGTGGTTCCGATGCCGTTATTATTTTTCGAGTATAGTCGTCCGTTAGCAACGCCAACTAATGTATCCGGAACAATAATGGTTAGTGAAGCGCCGCTGTCCGGTTCATCGCTTTGAATGTCTTTGCAGGGGTACCAGATACTTGCCCCGATACCCTGGCATGCAACACTCATCCACGGGTTGCCGAGACTGTCGGTGGTCCATACCCAGCCGCCGTCCCACGGCGGGTTAACGGCCTCCACAGGCTTACCTTGATAATAAATTAATACTGCGCCAATAGATGATTTCTTTTGACCGGGCACAGCAACGTGCCACACATTACCATCCTTGTTGAATTTTAATTTTTGGGAACCATTAAAAAGTATGCTGTCAATTACCAGGGGTTCCTGCAAATCAATTTGCATAAAACCCGGCATGCTGTCGGTAATTACCTGGTATTTAATTTCGTTGCTTCCGCTAATGGTTTTGGTGGTATAGTCGGGCTTAACAGTTATGGCGTAATGCAACACATTCCACCAGGCTCTTTCAGCGGTTATGCTTCCACGTAAGGTATCGGCTCTTGTAAATTTGCTCAATATGGATTTATTTAAATAAGCTAATAGTTGGTCACTTACGGAAGGATCAACTTGCCTGTAAACATAACCTCTAAAAAGTCTTCCCATCGACGTGTCGGCGACTACCCTGCCTGCAGTCACTTTTTTTAGCTCACTTTCAAACACCTCATCAGCGTCATTAAATAATTTTATACTAGTGCCAATGAAGTAAGTTTTTTCATCAGCCGTTAAGGTTTTCATATTCTCAATAAAAAAGTGCAAATAGTTTTGATTGAGATTTCCCGATGCTTCCAGCTTTGCTTTTGCATACGCAGACAATTCGGTGATGCCCGCTTTTTTATAAGGCGGATATGCACCAGGCATGCTGCTGAATACAGTATCAGCGTGCTGCAGTTTTTTCCAGTCACCGGTTATAAATTCACACATAGCCCTCATTCTTAATAAGAACACCTGTGTGTTGATATCTGTAATATTATAGCGATTTAAAACGCTGTCGCAATGCTTCAATTCAAGAGTGGCGGTTTTCTGCATCCATGAATCTACCTTCGCTTTATAACCGCTTTTCAGTGCAGTTGTTGAATAGGTTGCCAAGGGCAAATCTTCAAATGAATTTATCTTTTTCTTCTGTGCAGACGACGGCTGGAACACAAAAATCACCGGTATCAAAAGGAGTGCACTCTTTTTCATATGAACCATTTCGCAGCAAAATAATTATATTTTGGGTACGCTGAACAACTTACTTAAAAGCATTTATTGACTTATACCTCTTATCAAAAAATAAGAAATACCATCTTTTTTGTAATAGGAGCAAAACAAAGCACACCCGCAGGATAATCTTGCGATAAGGATTGGTTAATCTCTGGCAACCTTGCAATGATCACTTTCGTTATGTTTATTGCGCCAGCAGGCTGAAAAAGAAAATCCACAGTGGTGCAATATCACCAACTGATTTCTAAAACCTTACAAAATTTATTTTATGAAAAAAATGTTACTCGCCTTATGTTGTTTTATCAGCATACATTCTTATGCCACAACATGGACCGTAAATGTGGATGATTTTCAATTTTCCCCGGCAACACTTAATGTTACCGTGGGAGATGTAATACATTTTGTATGGATTAGCGGAACACACACGACCACGTCAGTTTCAGTACCTGTTGGAGCAAACTCGTGGAACTCTCCAATAGATTCAAGCAATCACACTTTTGATGTTTCTGTTGCGACAGCAGGCACCTATTCTTATCAATGTAATTTTCATGCTTTCCTTGGTATGACAGCAACTTTCACTGCATCCGGTGCCTTGCCTGTAACTCTTTCTGCATTTAATATTACTACAAAAAATAACAGCCCGCAATTATCATGGTCAACGGCATCCGAAATTAATGCCGACCATTTTTCAATCCGGAGAAGTTTTGACGGAAAAAATTTTAAAGAAGTTGGCACATTACCTGCAAATGGCACGTCGTCATTTGTGAAACAATATTCTTTTACTGACGATAAATTGCCATCATCAGTAACATATGCGTATTATGAACTGGCAACTATTGATAAGGATGGAGCGATACAACTATCACCAATCAAAATGTATAAAAATAATTTAGCACTTCCGCGGCTAATTATATCGTTGTCGCCAAACCCGGTTGGATCCATGGGTCATGTAACCTTGCAATATAATTCCGATTCACGGGGCATTATGAAGGCAACTTTAATTGACATGCAGGGAAAAATAATTTTAGAAACGACGCTATCTTCAGAACCCGGCATAAACAATGGACACATCCATTTAATGGGTTTGGCGCCGGGCATTTATACACTTCATTTTATGCTTAATGGCATGAGCGAATCGTACAGGTTGGTGAAAGACTAACGGTGTGGTCGCGTTGATAAATTATCTGAAAGGTTTTACATTAACCGAAAACAGCACTCCGGCGCTGCTCAGTTTTATTTTGCCAACTCCAATACCGGTAACCGGCAGCTTGATATATGGTTCTGCGGAGATTGAAAGCCTCTTGTTGATCTTGCGCTCATAACCGGTTGAAAGATCTACTATTGAAAAGTAGTGTTTGTTCTTATTAGAGACTGTATAATTATCGGTATAGGTAGTTCCTCCGGGATATTTATATAGATAATCATAAGATTCTTTTTTCATAAAATAAGAAGATAATCCTGCAGATAAAAACCATCCGCCATTTTTTGTACTGGCAAAATGATAAGTTGCTAAAAGAGGTATTTCATAAACTTTGCAATTTGCGTCTACACTTTGCAGGTAGTTATTATAATAAGAACCCTGGGCATGATAGTCATTGGCGCCCACGGAGTATATTTTCTTCGAAATAAAAAACCCGGTACGCAAAGTAAACTTATGCGAAATAGCATAGCCTAACTCCATTCCGTATTGCAACGTAATCTTTCCGGTGTTATCCAATTTGACAGCGCTTACGTCAGGGCCAGCAGCAGCGCTGATTATCCAATAGCGTTTAAACTGCTTATTATCTTTTTTTAATGCCTTGGCGATAGCATTGTTTTTTGCGGTGTCTTTCATATTGCTCCCGCCCGTAACACTGGTTTGCCTTTTGTTATGAAGACTATCAATCTTATTTGTGGCTACAGTCTTATCCGTACTTGATATACCAGCGGTCGTATTATCCGGGACAGGAGTTTTAATATTTCCGGCAGGCATTTCTGCTGATGTCTTTTCCGGGACCTCATTTGTAGGCGAACTCCCTGCGATAGCAACGATCGTATTTTTATGTTCATGTTTAAGTAAAGGAATATGGCGGGTAAGCGATGAATTTTGAATAGAGCCATTACTATTACCCGCGATTTTTCCGGGACTTGTTTTACCGGGTAAATTATTGGTGTTGCTGTTTACTTGTTTTTGCGCCGTATTCTTTTCGCCCTCTGTCACAGGTTGCTTCAGTTCATGTGCTTCAGGTGTTTTCACCGGCGATGTTTTTGGCGCCGTTGAGGCCGAATTTGAAGAGATTGGAACGGTTCCGGGACCCTTGAATTTATATCCTACATAAATTCCAACGATCGGAATAAGGGTGAGCAGTATTAGAAAAATAATTCTTCTCTTATTCTTTTTTTGTGGAAGATGTTTGTCGAGCAGGCGCTCCATATCGGCCCATGAAGCTTCATCATAAGCTGGCTGGTAACGCTCCGAGGCTTCCTGTATTTTTCTTATTATTTCGTCATCATCATCCGGCATTGTTCGCTATAAGTTTTTTTTTATCGTTTTTTAAAATTTTTTGCAGTTGCAGTTTTGCCTTGAAAAGATTTGACTTGGAAGTGCCTACAGCAATTCCTAACTGGCTCGAAATTTCTTCATGACTGAAACCATCTACAATAAACATATTGAGCACCGTTCTGTAAACCGGGGAGAGATCGCGGATTGCGAGAATGATTTCCTCGTAGGACATGGAATCAAGTACACTCTCTTCCTTCGAAGGTATAGACATGAGGTTGTTATCCCCATCAGTAGTCATATTTTGTTTGTAGTATTTCCTGTTATAGTCAATGGCGCTGTAAATAATTATTTTTCGTATCCAACCTATAAAAGAGTTCATTTCATTTTCATAAGAAGGTTTGTATCGATGTATTTCTTTGAATATTTTAAGAAAGCTATCATTATATATTTCCATGGCATCTTCCTTCCCCTTTGTGTAACGTTCACAGATAGCCATACCATACCCATAGAAAGAGATGTACAATTTTTTTTGACTCTCCCTGTCGTTCGTCATGCAACGCTTGATGTGTATTTTAAGATCTTCAGCAGATATCAATTGATATTAGTTTCAGGTTACTATCGAAATATTTTGCTT
This sequence comes from Ginsengibacter sp., assembly GCF_057362405.1. NCBI lineage: Bacteria > Pseudomonadati > Bacteroidota > Chitinophagia > Chitinophagales > Chitinophagaceae > Ginsengibacter > Ginsengibacter sp. Next base: position 1,327 of record NZ_JBMQQG010000167.1, on the reverse strand, counting down.
TTAATTTGCCCCTGTTAAGATAAATCTTCCTCCTAATAATTAAAATTTTTCCGCTTTATATTTATTGGGTTACCACCAATGTCGCCTTCATGCCGGAATGGATGGTGCAATGGTATGCAAAGGTGCCTGGTGTCTTGGCTGTGAAGCTAAAACTGGCGCCGCTTGCGAGTGTGCCGCTATCGAAGGTAGTTCCATCGTCGGACGTAACGGTATGGGCTACACCATCATTATTTTTCCAGGTTACCGTAGTACCTGCCTTTACAGTAAGTGTTGCCGGGCTAAATGCCATGGCGGCGATAGATATTGAATTGCCGGTCGGTGGAGGATTTGAGCCACCGGTTGTTGTGTCCTTGGATTTACTGCAGAACCAGTTTATTAAAACGATGAAAATAGCAGCTGCAAGAAATACAATAATTCTTTTTTGTTTCATGATAAGGGTTTTAAATTTTAAGTAAATGCGGATTGGCCACCTATCGGCATATAGTTTTCAAATTTCAAAAGCATAGGGCCGGATTAAAAGAAAAAGTCCAGGTAACTTTTTGATGACTCCGCTTTATTATCATTTAAATCGGGTATATTTAATTGAAAGTTGCTTCGGCATAAAAAAAATTTTTACTCTTGCCTCAATCGGTTACCAGAACATTTCGAGAATAATTTATTTGGTGTCAACTTTATTACCTTTTTTTATTCATTCCTTTAAGTATTGTGACCGCAAATTCAAGGATTAAATCACCTCAATAGTTTTGTATATTTACCTATGCATTAATTTTTTAAAATGTATCGTTACCAACAAAAGATGCTGCTGAGCCGAAATGGATTTCGAAAAAAAATTGAATCTTTAGGTAGTCCTTCAGAAAAGCAAACTTCTTTTCTGGGTTTAATCATTTGGGCAATTAGCCTGTCCCGCCCATACAAGAAACTTGTTATAGTTATTTTGTTCGCAATGTTGTTCGAGACATTGATTGGCCTGGCAACACCCTGGCCACTGAAAATAATAATTGATAATGTAGTTGGCCACCACGCATTGCCGGGGGCACTTGCATGGATGGATGCTTTTTTTCCTGCGGAAAAGAAAATACAACTGGCAGCAGTTGCCGCTCTAAGTTTCATTGCTATCACGGCCATTGGCTCTTTCGCTGGTTTTGTTGACAATTATTATAATGAAAAGGTAGCTCAGTACGTGGCCGACGACCTGCGAAAAAAAATGTATCACCATTTGCAGCATCTCTCCTTGTCTTATTACGATTCGCATCAAACAGGCAAATTGTTAAGCACTATAACGGCAGACGTTTCTACCATACAGGATTTTGCCTCGGCAACTTTGTTA
>NZ_JBMQQG010000166.1:0-7092 GCF_057362405.1 Ginsengibacter sp. | reverse complement strand
TGAGAAATAAGCTTAGGATTATTCTCAGGCATAAAAGGCCCGGAATCATTTTCCATTTTTTTGAGTATAGAAAACAAAACCTTTGCATCAAATACTCTGTCGTTTATAGAAATCACTTCATTCAGCCGGTGCTGCTGAAAGTCTGACCAGTAATCAAACCTTTGTGTCCACTGGTAATAAGAACCAATACTGTCATTAGTAGATTGTTTGCTGATAAGCCTCAGCCCTCCGCTGCTTTTCATTTGATCGAATGTTTTTGGCGTAGTAGAAATAACAAAGGTGCCCATAGTTAACTGTCTTACCAGCAGATAAAGATGAGCATTATTGCTGCTTTTATCATTATCAGATAGTGACTGAATGATACTGTCAATTATCCGGCATTTCGATAAATTATATTCAACTGAGGAATGATAAAGGGAAGTATCACTTTGCAGATCATTTACCATTGACTCAATATATTCGTGCAGTTGCTTTTTATCTTTTATACTTTCTCTTATATTTTCTGCAAAGAATCCCAGGGTTACGGCAAGAAATATCATTAAGAATTCTAAGAAATATTCTTTGAATCCTTTCTTTTCTACCTGTGGGTGATGATGTACTTCCATTTATTCGGTTTGTAGTTTTAATCCTATCGTTCTTCCTGTTAATAAAACTTAAAGGACAAAATAATTTTTATTGTTGTTTATCAGCTTTCAGCGAAACAAACAGTTCCGCTTTCAACATCCAGGTACCATTTCGTTTGATCCACATAGCCGAATAATTGCCGCCTTTGCTATAAGTGTGTATGCCGGTCCATTTTCCTGTTTCCCATGCCATCGTATCGTTATCGCTTATAATAATTTTCCCAGGAATTCTTACATAAACAACTTGCGGGTTGCTGTTAAAAAGTGCCTGCCATGAAGCTGAAATATTGTCTTTGCCGGTTTCATACGTGCCACGTCCAATTATCTGCACAAAATCATCAAGCCAAAATTGTTCGATGCCCTTTACATCATGTTTGGCAATAGCATTGTTTGATGCTGCCCTGTTAGATTTAATGATGGCAATATCATTGTTATGCATGTTTTGCGCAAAAGATGGGTGAAAACAAAACATGCTTAGGAAAAGAAAGAGCACTTTTAATTCTTTTAAATTTTTCTTCCCATGCAAATGAGAATCTACTTTGGGCTGAAGATGTGTCTTCATTGCTTTTTATTTAAGATGGTGTTTGCTTTTGTAGAAGTCAATAAGATTTACTGCTTTTTCACGCAAACTATTTAATAATACGCTTTGCGCTTTTGTAACCCTTAAATACAATTGTAATTGGTTAAACCACTTGTTTAATAAGGTTCTGTCGGCTGAAAACAATAACGGTCCATTCAAAGAGGTACTCCCTGTGTCAACACCATTAAGTGAAGAAACATTCTCAAGTGGTGAGACTACTTTAAAGTTGGCCAATTCATTCAACGTATTTCGTACATTATCCTGCGCTTCCTGGTAAACGGTTGCCTGAAAATCATAATCATCCCTGTACATTCTTTCGTAAGCAAGAATACTGTCAGCATCTTCTTTCTCTAATAATCTATAGCCACCTGCATTGGCAAGTTCTCTTATGGTGCGATCATTTGAGAAAAACGGCCTGTTCACTTTTGTATATTTAATCAATATGCCCATACACGACGTTGCGTTAAGATTATTGCTAACTGTGTCGTAACATTGATACATGCTCTTTAAACCAGTTATTTTGGATTCATCAAATTGAATGATATCATCCATTCTTGCCGTATCAGATTCGAGATCTTCGACAAGCGATTGAACATATTGTTCTCTTTTTTCATTATCATTAATATGTTCTCTTAAACTCTCCGCAAAAAAACCAAGTGTTACGGCAAGGAATATCATTACAAATTCCAAAAAATATTCTTTGAATCCTTTTTTTCCTACGTGTGGGTGATGATGTACTTCCATTGTTTAAGTTGTAAGTAATAAGTAAAAGGGCCTTTATTAATATTCATTATGCACGGTTGCCGGTGTTCTATTGTTTCTGCTTTACCATTTTCAAATGATAGTCAAAAGCCCTCATTGAAAAAGCATCACGCAAAGCGTAATAACTTTCAATAAAATTCTTTTCATAATCAAGGGAATCGTTTTTTCTAAATTGATAAACTTGTTTGAACGCAGCTTTCATAAACGCAAAAATTTCTTTTTGAACGCCAATATCATTCATAGCTAATTGTTTCAATAAATAGTTGGGATGTTCCGTATTTAGCAGGATGTATTTTAAAAGTGTGCGTTGCTTTTTGCATTTTTAAAACAATCTGTTCGGAGATTTTACAGGAATTGAATTTTTAAAGCTATTGCTTCTTACGGAATTTTTATCATGGATTTGTAATCAAAACGGTTAACTTAATCCTGGTTAGTATCCGCACAAACTATTTCGTCTTTCCCATAGCCCCCGCTTTTGTCTTCATAAGGGCTAAAGAATATATTTTCAGCCGTTATCCGGGTTCTAATAACTAAATAAAAATATCGAATAAAAGTATAGTTACTGTTATGCTAATTAGCGGAATATTCTGGCGGGAAAAGGTTACTGAGAAATAGAATCCTGTGTTATAGTAATTGGCTCATTTCTAATTTTTAAACTCTTCATGTCAAGTGATGGGTCACCCACGAAGGCTGAAGTCCCTGATTATTTAAACATGCTCCGGATAGCAGGGGGTCTTTTCTTTTACCCACGGTTTATTACATGTTTAGCTTATTCATATCAAGCACCGTGGCAGATGGTGTGTAGCCCCTTACTTTAAACACCTGCTTATTGGCAGGCAGGTAGTCAGGTTCGCCACCCCTGCGAGTATAAATGGCAATACCGCCACGGCCTCCGAAAGCACCAATAAAAGGCGGTGGATATGCTTTTACAATGGCAATATCTGTCATGGGTATGGCGGCAACCTGTTGGGCGGACACCCTCACTTCATCCACAAAAAACGCTACCGGGCTGCCCCGCCACCAGGCCACACCACCGTTGAAGCCGCCCTGTATTTGCAAACCGGCCACCCTGCCCTGCAGGTAGGAGAAAATATTGGGATAAGCCATGGCACCGGGATCGTCCATTATGCTAAGTACCCGCTCGTCGCCGGTCTTGAACAAGCTACTAACATATTTTTCGTTGAACTGCTGCGCCGGGCTTTTGGCCGTACCTTTTACCACCACTGCCGGCAGCAAAGTAGCCGAGTCTGCAAATACCGCCCCCGGTGTTTCAACGGGCCGGTTAAGAGTTGATCGCACTGCTGCCGGCGGGTTACCTATGTAAAAGTACCTGCCTGCCACGGCCACGGGTGTATAGCTGGAGTCCAGCTGGGTACTGATGCGGATATTCAGCGGTTCCTTATTATTTTTTGTTCCCGAAAAGGCCATCAGGGCATTATCTTCAAACAGCCAGTTGCCGATGGAAAAACTGCCGTCCGTCGCCACCGGCACTTCCTGCTCGGCCCAGTCTCCGTTTTTGGTGAGCAGCATGGCCTGTATGCTTTCGTCGTTCTTAGCGTTCTCTATTTTGCCGATCACCTCGAAAAAGCGTTGCTGCAAACCCGCCAGCAAAGTGTACCTGCCACCGGGCAGCGAATCGGGTAAATACAAGGCACCGGAAGCCTGGCCATGAATCATTGGCCAGCGCAGGCGAGTACGCAACCCTTCTTCATTCTCAATTATCAGCTGCACCGTAGCCAGAGAATCGCTCTCTTTTTGGCTACTGCCATCTTTATAATTAACTGTTATTAATAACGAATCGCCGGGTTGTAAGATGTTCTTGTTGAGTTGTATATCCAACTGGCGTTTAGCCTGTTGGGCCTGTACGGTAAACCCCAGCAGCAAAAAGGTAAAAAAGGATATAAAGATTTTTTTCATATAAGCCTTTAATACAATATTTGCGCCAGCAGCTATTGATAAGTCGAAAAAAAAAGATAAAATTGAATGGTCCTTTTAATGGCAAAAGTTTGGCCAATGCTCAAAGCCTGGCTACCATGCACCAGCCTTATTTTTTCATATCCGGGAGAAGGTGCAGGATAGTTGTGCCATTTAAAGGGGAAGACAAACTGGCGCGAAAGCGGGGAGTAGTTGATCTGGGCTTGCAAAAGAAATGTAACACCCACGAGGGCTGAGCAAGCCGCTTTGTTGGGCGCAGGCACGTATAGTTTCTCTTAATTCTGTTTAGTTAACTTAATAATTCTGTAGAGAGCGCCTTTGGAAACAAGAGTTCCTTCCATTTTCCCCTGTTTTATTGTGAAGGTCCATAATCCATACGATGTTGAAATTAATTGATTTGTTTTCTTATTTAAGGTGAAAGGTAATATTCCCATTTCTTCTTCCATACCATTTACAATCTTGTTTCCATTGATATAAAATGTGTCAATTCCTGTCTTTTTTGAAATATAATACACAACCGTTTCGTCATGACAAGTTGAATTTTTCAATTGGCAATTAGATGAGCCTTTCCAAACTCCAATTAAAAGAGTATCGTAATTTACCTGGGCATTCATATTACTGCAAATGCCCGCAAAACCCAGGATTAATGGTATGAACTTGATTTTCATAATCAAAATTTAGAAGGTTTCTAATAGCTTGCGGCCCGGCATTTATGCAGAACCGGAAATGGAATTTCGTCTGCCCGTAACCGTTGCCAAATTTATAAATAAAAGCTCATTGTTACTGTTATCGCTGAACAAAGTTCCTTCAGCCTGGAACTATTGCAGGAAAGAGTATTTGTTTTTAACATACTCAGCACAGCATTGGGGCTTGCGACGGAAGAGAAGTACCTACGGCGACTGGAAAAGAGACACGGCCCAGGATGAAATTTAGATTGAGTTCGATATTAGAATACCTTAGTCCGGAATCTGACTAATTTTTCAGTGCCACTCTTATTTCAAGCATTGCGCACTTAAAAGCATTCCCATTTTCTTTACGATTTAATAATTATGGATTTCATTTTCCATTATTGTTTACGTTTTCATTAAATACAATTTCAATTATCGTATCATATTTGTTTGAGCTTCTCTCAATATATCTAATCGTTATGGTTTTATCTGCGTTGAGGGTATAAGACAATTTTCTTTTAGTATACAAATCATAACAGGCTTTTACATTGTTGTTCAATGCGGGTAAAATGAACACTTTCCCTTTATACCCTTCAAGCAGATGAATATAAATTTTATTTGCTTTGTAGGTAAATCCGTACTGCCTATCAACAGGCTCCCATGGTCCTGAGATAGTACCATAAATGCTTTCGCCTGCTTTGTGAAGCCAGTCGCCTACTTCTTTCAAAACCGTTACCTGGCCTTGTGGGATTATGCCATGTTGGTCTGGCCCTACATTCAATAACAAATTTCCATTCCTTATCACGGCATTTACCAGGTAATTTAATACTTCTCCATAAGATAATAAATTCTGCTGCCTGGTATAACCCCATCCGTTCTTATCTAATGACAAACACTTTTCCCAGTATTCATTCCGTATCGGTCCTTTTATTTCTGCGTAACCTTCTTCATTTTCGTAATCTCCTATCCATCCGCTGCGCGGATTGGATAAAATATACGGCTGATACTTTCGTACCATTCCCATAATGCCCAGATAACGGTCATAGCTACCCGAATTAATTCCTTTAACTCCGTAATCACCTGCCCACTCATTTTTAGGGTCGCGGTATTCACCGGGTTCCCAAAAGTAAGCCCCGTCTCTATCCGTACCCTGAAGCCCCAGCCAGCCTCCATCCCACCATACATCATCTATTTGCCCGTATTGTGTCATCAATTCTTTCACCTGCTCATACAATTCCGCTTTCATCAGTTCTGCATTTTTTTTATGCCAGGCGGCTGTGGTAGTTCCGAAATTATTTGGTTTTACTCCGGTTCCATTTACATCAAAATAACCAGGGAATTGCCAGTTCAATACCGAATAATAAAGGCCGGTGCGCATACCTGCTTTTTTGCATGCCTTTACATATTCGGCGACAAGGTCTCTGCCCAATGTTTGCAGGGAAGTTGTGGAGTTTGGAAACCGGCTATTGAACAATGCAAATCCATCGTGATGCCGGGTGGTGAGCACCATATATTTCATGCCGGCATTCTGTGCTATTTGTACCCATCTTGAGGGGTCATATTTACCCGCATCAAAATAATTTCCATTTTGCGGATAGGCAGCTTTAATATAATCTTTGAAAGGCAATCCGTTATTATATAAATACCATTCTCCTTCTCCATAAACTGAGTATACTCCCCAGTGAATGAACATGCCGAATTTGGCATTTTTAAACCATTGCATTACCGAATCAGGTTGTTGCTGAATGCCCATATCGGTGATGCGCTGGGCCTTTAGTGGCAGTTGGTTCAACAAGAGGAGTATAATCAGGCATCTTAATTTTATTCCGGGAAAATTTAGAAATGTTTGACGTCTTAAGGTCATTTGTTTTTTGTTTTTTATCAATTGGTGAATTGCGATCAATTTCTGTCTTTGGAATTGGCCAGAATTCATACTTATCTTCATACTTTGTTTTAATAGTTGGCCCCGCGTTAGCGCAAGCGTCCGCTTGTGCTCTATACTAACTATAACTATATCCAATTAAACCCTTCACCCCGCAAAAATCCCGTGCGCTGCTGTACAATCTTCTTCTCTTATTACAAAACCTGCCTGAACAGGGTTTTGATGTATGTAAGCTAATTTTTCATCAAACATTTCCTGGCTAATGATCTCCAAAGGTTTATTATGCTGTTGCCAGAACTGCCAGGCATTGTTGTTGCCATTCTTCTTTCCTGCCCGCTCCATTAGCTATAACATCCACTCCTTCCTGCTTTCATGCGGGTGCTCTTGTATTGCATTCTTCAATGTTGTTGAGGTAAAGCTTTTAGTATCTCTTACAATATCTTCCAATTTATTTTTGTCCCCAGCTACCCTTAGTCTACCACCAACCGTTAGTTGCGCTGTCCCCAGCTATCCTTAGTCTACCACCAACCGTTAGTCGCGCTGTCCTGAGTTTGTAACTCAGGACTTACAGGCGCTAAATCTATAAAAGAAATTCGATCTTTAATAATCCACATTGCTTCCCATAATAATAATCTCTTGCAC
>NZ_JBMQQG010000165.1:0-7073 GCF_057362405.1 Ginsengibacter sp. | reverse complement strand
TTCACAAAGGCCGGCGATAAAAAGAACCTGCTTATTCAAATGCCGGATGGTGTGGAAATACTTTCGGACAATGCATACATTTCTTTGCAGTCATCTGACAAGCAAAAATGGACATATAAAGATGTAATAGTTGAATTGAAGAAACTGGATGACAGAATTGAAGCGTATGTTCAATCGCCAACAATGCTTTTAAAGGAAGTTAGACTCTCGTGGAAATATGCAAACGCAAATACAGCGTTAATTCTTGGTGATGCATGGGAACGAACTTATGGAGATGTGAGTTGGGGGAAAATAAATGCTTCAAAAAAATTGCCCTGGTACTGCGTTACTCATGACGATAACGATACGCTATGCTTTGGTGTAAAAACAGGTTGCAATACTTTTGGCGCATGGCAAATTGCCGGCAACAAATTGCAATTAACATTAGACACAAGAACGGGGGGTAATGGTGTAGCATTACACAGCCGGACGCTGCATGCTGCTGATATTGTAACTACAAAAAATGAAGGCAGGGAAAATGCGTTTGCAACACTTAGAAGATTTTGTACGCAGATGTGTGACAATCCCCGTTTGACAGAGAAACCAGTTTATGGTATTAACGATTGGTACTTTGCTTATGGAAGTAATTCGGCTGCGCTGATTCTAGAAACAACTTCCATGATGGCAGCATTGGCAAGCAATGCAGAAAATCCGCCCTTTTCTGTTATTGATGCCGGATGGGCAATTAAGTCTCCGTTATTACCTGATGATTGTTGCTGGGGTGATGATTTTAGTATATCTAACAGCAAGTTCGGCGACATGAAAAAACTGGCGGATGACATTAAGAAAATTGGAATGCGACCCGGCTTGTGGACCAGGCCTTTGTGTGCACGACACAATGATAAGAAAAGTTTATTAGCTCCGTCTATCCCTGGCCGTGATGATCCGAAAAATCCCATTCTCGATCCGACCATTCCGCAAAACATTGAACGGATAAAAAATCTTTGGAACACCTACAGGCAATGGGGTTTCGAAATGGTAAAACATGACTACAGCACTTATGATATCTTTGGAAAATGGGGCTTTCAAATGGATAACGGAATGACGATAGCAGGTTGGCAGTTTAATGATAACACGAAAACCAATGCTGAGATTATCTTGAATTTATATAACAATATTCGTGAAGCCGCGGGCCCGCTTTATTTAATCGGGTGCAATACAGTGAGCCATTTGTCAGCAGGCATATTTGAGCTCAATCGTATTGGTGATGATACCAGCGGAAAAGAATGGGATCGCACAAGAAAGATGGGCGTTAATACACTTGGGTTTAGAATGGTGCAGCATGAAACTTTTTATGAAGCCGATGGAGATTGCGTTGGTCTTACGAATGAAATTCCATGGAGTAAAAATAAGCAATGGATGGAACTCCTGGCAAAAAGCAGCGCCCCGCTTTTTATTTCTGCTCAGCCCGATGCAGTTGGTGAGGAACAAAAAGAATTTATAAAGCAAAGTTTCATAAGTGCTGCCAGGCCTCAGCCAATTGCAGAACCTGTCGATTGGCTCACGAATCAATGGCCTGTAAAGTGGAAGCTCGATAGCCAGGGAGTAGATTTTGACTGGAGTTAGATTGATTTAAAATATATATTATGGTATTGCTAGACGACAGATAATATTTTTTAAAGAACAAAAATTATCCTTTGGCTATATTTCCTTCCCTTTTGCCACTTCTCAAAACAAAATAATTCAAGGCAATGTTTTAAAAGCAATTTTTTCTTTTTAGTAAAGTATGCTTATATTTCTGCTTACTAAAAATTCTTAGTATAATTATTGTTATAGCGAATGTTGATGGATATTAATGAAGCATATAAGCTGATCATGCAAAAGCTGACTGAATGGATGCAGGGCTTTGTGAAGATATTGCCAAATATTTTACTCGCTGCTGTTGTTTTGGTGATCGGTCTTTTTTTAGCAAGACGGATTAAAAAAATTTCTGCGAAACTGATTGCGAGAGTTTCAACAAATACGACGTTAAATAATTTATTTACATCGATCATTTACATATTCTTCATTGGTATAGCATTATTTTCAGTACTCAGTATTCTTCAACTTGATAAGGCGGTTACTTCTGTTTTGGCTGGCGCAGGAATAGCTGGTTTGGCGCTGGCTTTAGCGTTCCAGGATATTGCGGGAAATTTTATCTCCGGTGTTTTTATTTCAGTTCGTCGACCGTTGCACCTTGGCGACATCGTAAAAATAAAAGACTACATGGGTAAGGTAGAAGAAATTAATCTTCGTGATACTACCATCCGCACGTTCCAGGGAGAAATGGTGATTATTCCCAATAAAGAGGTATTTCAAAATCCTATTGAAAATTATTCATTGCTCGGTAAAAGAAGATTTGATCTTACCATTGGCGTTTCTTATGGAGAGGATTTAAGGAAAGTAATGGAGGTTACGTTAAATGCAGTGAAAGCTATTGAAGGTCTATCGGAAGAAGATCAGACTACCATGTTTTACCAGGAGTTCGGTGATAGTTCAATAAATTTTGTAATCAGGATGTGGGTTAATTCTACGGATCAGCCGACCTATCTTCAAGTGGGTAGCGAAGCGATTATCCAAATAAAAAAAGCTTATGATGAGAATAATATTATGATTCCATTTCCAATTCGCACGCTGGATTTTGGAATTAAAGGCGGCATTCCGCTAAATGATATTTCGATAAATACCGTGAACCAAAAAGACAAAGTGTAAAAATTTATTCTTATGATTATTGACAAAAATGGATTTATCCATCACGTTTACTTCTGGCTTAAAAATCCCGAAAATAAAAATGAACTCGATCAGTTGGTAGAAGGATTGAAAAAGCTTTCTGTTGTTTCTACCATAAAAAATTTTCATATTGGTAAGCCGGCTTCCACCAATCGTAATGTGATTGATAGTACTTACAGCGTTTCATGGTTGTTGCTTTTTGATAATAAAGAAGACCAGGATAGTTATCAAACAGATCCGGTTCATTTAAAGTTCGTTGAAAAGTGTTCGCACTTGTGGAATAAAGTGGTAGTTTATGATACGGTTGATATCGACTAAATATTAGATGTTGTTGGTTGTTAAATATTAAGCAGTACGACACTTGTTTTCTGTTGATTATGTTATAATTATAAATACGAATTGCTTGATGCGTTTTTTTTATTAATTTTCAAACGCAATTCAACGATCCTGCTAAAAACAAACACCGCTGGCTTTTGAGTTTTTTTCACCACAAAAAATTTATATCCGGTATCCTCTATTGAATTATAACATCATAATCTCGTAAGATGACTACTGGTAAACCCCAATCAAGAAAACCGGTTACTGCTGTAACCTATTTAATTATATCTGCTGCAAGTCTTATTGCGGCTATCTTCATTGGCTATTATTATTTTCATTACATGAAGCAGGGCGGCTCCGAAAAAATGGATGATCGCGTTTTTTATCTCGTGCTGGTGCTTTTCGGAATGGCCGCAAGTGCGCTTATTTTCGGCATCATGAATTCATATGCCTCGCTTAAAGGAATTCAATCGAATGTTACTTACAAATTTACGGGCCCGGTTGTAGGGGTTATACTCACGGTGTTGGGCGGCTTTATGTTACCCAAAGGATCCAGTGATCAGTTTCTTTCTATCAGGGTGTTCGACCAGGACAAGAATCCTGTAACAAGAGGTAGTGTAACCTTATCGTTTCCGCACTACCAGAGGGATGCATCGATAAACGAAAAGGGCATGGTGATCTTCCCTGACATTCCTTACGATCAGTTACGTAACAAGATCATCATCAATATAGTAAGTGATGGATATAAAAGCTTAACTGTTGATACCCTTCTTGCCAATTTTAATCCCATTGATGTTACCTTAAATCAATCTAAAATTATTCGTATAACCGGCACCGTTAAAGATGCTGCTGACCGACCCATCAGGGACGTAGAAGTGAGCGTTGACGGAACACCCTACTTTGCCAAAACAATTAATGACGGTAGTTTCGAAATTCCAATTCCTGACTATCATTTCGGTGACCGGATTACGCTGATTACTTCCAACCCCGCATATGAGGATAAAGCAAAACAATTTGAAATTGAATCCGGAGAAAATAATATTGAATTTGTATTAAACCCTATACCAGTCAATAACGCTAAACCCAAAAGAAAATGAGACCAGCTATTTTTATCACTGTGCTGTTCACTTTGTGGTGCGGTGTGGTAACGGCACAGGATGTTATTATTAAAGGCACGCTCCGCTGCATGAACAATGGAATTGCCACCTCAACGAGAGGCGCTGTTAACATTATTATTATACCGTCTTTTAATCCAAAAGCTGCGGTAGCAACAACTACAACACCACAGGGTTTTTTCCAGGTAAACACAGGTTGGGATGCAAAGGATTTAAAGGACAAAGATGTTTCGCTATATATCATTACTAAATGCAGTAGTTGTAAAAGGGTAGAGCGTATATTTATATCTGAAGACCTCGATAAACGAAATACAGACCCTACTAAAATGTATGTTACCGTAAAAGGGTGGAAGTTATTAGAGAATTGCCAAAATGCCGAATTACCGGATATACTGTCCGAACAATTACTGGATTCAGCTCATCGCTTGCCGCCGGAAGATATTAGCGGGAAAGCACCTGGCAGCCCTGCACTGGGGCCGGTATCGTTTATAAATTTATTTCAGAAGTTGGTTACTGCAGCCGCAGCAGGCGGCGGCGGGTCGGGACTTTATAAGGTACTAAACATTCCTGGAGGGAAAATCCAATATGGAATATTCCTTCATTCTTCTCCAATAACAAATACCGACAATACAGGATTCAATTTTGCTCCTGCCCGTAATCTTTCAGAGGCTGTATTTTGGAATTCATCAGCAATTGCATTTAGCAGTAAGCCATATAACATTAGCCTGTTGGCAAATTTCAAGAACAATTTTAAACTTTCCGGTTACCAGCAAATCACGAAACAATTCTACGTTGGGGTAGGTGGTATCTATACAAAACAGGATCAATCAAGAGATATACTATATGGTAATGTTAATGATCCGAATCAGTCGATTTTGCCTTCGCATAATGAAAAGCTGGAAGAATATGCAGTGTTTTTAGCACCGGTTTATAAAGTTAATAAGCAAATTGGAGTTGGATTGACCATTAAATCTATATGGCAAAAATTTAATAACCCCCGGGTAATGGCCCTTGAGTTTGACAATAGCAATAATAGTACGCCCTATAATATTTTTATGGATGATAGTATTAAAAAACAAGGTATTGACGCCGATATTTCTTTCAGTTATAAGATAAACAGTTTTCTACAGGCAGGCGTTTCCGTTATGAATGTTGCCGGAACCAAATTATATGCGGATCAGTTTGTCCCTGATTCGGCAAATCAATCCTATATAAACCAGCGTTCGTATGGTGTTGGTCTATGTTACAAAAGGGGCAGGCTGAATGTTGGCGCGGATGCCCTGTTCACTGATAATGAATTTTATGATGCTTCTTTAGGTGTAAACTATGTACCGTTTAATAACGGATTGATTGCCGCCGGTTATGCTTTCAAACAACAAAGCTTTTCAGTTTCATTTAAATTAAAGAATTTTAAGATTGCCTACATCTATGATAATAACCTCGTTATAAATGAGGTGAGAGTTTCCAAAAATAAAGTTTTCGATGGGAAGATTTATTCAGGGTTTGTATTTGATTTTTAACTATATCATCCCAAACATATTTCTCACTGCAATTGAAGTTTGGTTTCTTTTATATTCCTGATGGCTCTGCCGTGTGGTCATTTATTTAGACTTATTTTGCATAGCTGATTTAAAAAATTTACCACTACCCGTTAGTTCATAGTTCCATGAACTTAATAATTGTGGCCCCCATTCGGGATCAAAATCCCAGGCCAGCCATCCAATGCCATTGCTTTCAAGATATTTGATAATGCGTGTTCCATAATTTTCCGCTCCATCTTCCGGGTCGCCTTTGCGAACGGTAAAGCCCAATTCAGTTGCGATTATCGGGTAACGTTGTGACGCAAAGCCAAAGTCCTCTTCCCATTTTGGTTCCCAGGGTTGTGTTCGTTTATTGGGATAAGGGTGGGTTACATAACCAATTCCAAGAGCATTAATGGGTTCTTCACGTAACGGTGTTAGATCATACGCCCAGTCGAAGCCGGCAACTAACGGTATCGTCTCTGTATCGAATGACCTGATTAAGCTGATAATGTTTTCATTTATTTTTTTCCATTCTGTCCAGCTAATATTACCCAGTTGCCCGCGGTAAGTCGTGGGCTCATTAAACAATTCGTAAAAAGCCACGGTATTATTTCCAGCAAAATGCCTGGCAATCATTTGCCAGAATTCATAGGTTTCTTTGTGTGTGGTATTATACATTGGACTTTGGAAAAGTTCCATTTCCAGGTTACCAATCGAATGCCAGTCAATATCTAAGTACATATTAAGATCGGTACACCAGTTCGCAGCAGAATCCAGTAAGGACAAGTATTTCAATGGTGTTCGCTCTCTCCATGCTGCCGGGTGAACGGGGATGCGAACTAATATTACTCCCATATCTTTTACTTTTTCAAAAAGCATTTTATTCCAATGACCTTCACGATCTATCTTATCCGGGTCCGCTATAGAAACGCCGCGAAGTAAGATCGTATCTCCTTTTGCATTCATGAACTTGTTCCCTTGAACAGAAATCAAAGACATCAGTTTTGCTTTAGGGTTTTTCGCAAACCTAAACGGATCACCCTCTTTCCACCAGGGGCGGTTGCTATTGCCGGCCGTATTTTGCGGGTACACGTGCAGCAAACTAATGCTTAACGATAGTAAGAGTAATGAACGTCTTACATTTTTAATTTGACAAGACATGATTTAATTATTTTTTAGATAATGAGTGGTCAGATAAAATTATGATTAAAGTATCTATAATAACCAGACATCTAAATGTCAAAATTGGAACCTAAACATTATTAGACAACGTTGGGTTGAGATCCTTGCTATTTCAATTCCAACCCGCTTTATGGAAATACCTACTTTATTCCATAAATATTAACTTTCAATCCTTTCATTTTTAAAT
>NZ_JBMQQG010000164.1:0-8038 GCF_057362405.1 Ginsengibacter sp. | reverse complement strand
TTTTATTATTACCGATGAGTCAAAATATTCTGCAAAAGGCATTCCCCAGCCAGTCAGGGGAAAGCGTGAAGAATCATACAAACACATTGTTGAATCTCCAATCATCCAGATGGTTGTCTTCTTTTTGATTGGGGGAATGAATGATAAAAGTGCAATCGTGACAACTAACGCAAGCATCGTTCCGCCTCCTTTCATACAAAGAGGACTCTCGTTTTTTAAGTTCGTATTATCTTTATGAAGAGGTTTAATCACTATTTTATTTTTGTTTAATAACCCGAATGCGATCTGATAATTCAAGATTCAAATTTTCGATATCGTGCAAAACAATCTCCGCCATTTTTCTTGCGCCTAATTCGCTGAAATGAGTGTTATCTTCCCTGCCTTCAGGGTAATGCGGATTCTCACCGGGCGACAAATAATTGTATAAATACTTTGATGTTTCAGGGCCAAGTTGTTGCACGAGTTGCTGGCTCTCTTCGTCTAAATCAATTAATGGAACATCGTATTTTTTTGCAACACCTTTTACCAATTGCGTATAGGCGGCATGGGTTTCTTCAATCTTGCCTGTTGAATCAAATTTCCTTCTTGCAACCGGAGTTATTAAAACAGGAATTGCTTTTTTGTTTCTTGATTCGGAAACAAATCTTGTAAGGTTTGCTACAAACTGATCTTCGGTTGTAAAACTTTTTTTCGTGGGTACTTCATCGTTATGCCCAAATTGAATGAGCACATAATCACCTTCATGAAGATTGTCAACAACAGGTTGCCATCTTCCCTCTTCAATAAAAGTTCTTGTGCTTCTGCCATTTTTTGCACGGTTATCCACCGTGACAGTCGAATCAAAAAAATAGTGGAAGGGCATCCCCCAGCCGGTTTCAGGATAAGCAATCACTTCCTTATCCGCCATGGTTGAGTCACCAATGAGATATACCGTAATCTTATTTTTTTGCGGCAAAGCAAATGACATTATGAGCAATGTCATTAGGAATCCTTTATTCCACGAAGTTCGACCCGTACTTTTATGCATTATCATTTATCATTTCAAAAGGTTCATTACAACAATTCCCCTGATTGGTCCAAACTATCTCCACCTGGGATCACCTGCGGTACTTTTACCAGCGAATGAATTATCCTTAATAGTAAAATTTCCATTTGCCGGATCAGTAAATAGATCTGTTGCAATACCCGAATAGGTATTGCCACCCGTTATGGGATTTGCGCTGAATACACAATCAGAAGTTAAATAACAATTACTCAATGCTGCGTTACCAGAGGATTTAATTCCATTTGCATTGGCAGGATCAATCGTACTTCCGAAAATTGAATTTATTATATTAAATGCAGTAGGAAATGTTCCCGAATAATTAACGAAATAGCCGCCGTTATTTATCATGTCGTTAAAGGTGCAGTTGTTTATATTAAGAGAGGTTCCCGTAATACCGTCCTGTCTTATGAAATAATAGAAAGAATAAAAAGTACTGTTATCGATTTCTATATTATCAATTTTAGCATTGCTGCTGGCATTAGCATATAACACCGCATATTTAGATGCGATGCCAAAGCTATCTATAATACAATTTTTAATATTCAAATTAACAATTTCGTCTCCCGACGTCTTCAACCTGATAAAAGAATTATTAAAAACTCCTTGTGTTGTAATGTTGGAAATGTTCATGGTTCCAATAGTAGCAGCATGTCCCACATTCATGAAGTAACTGGAACTACCATCATTGGCAATCGTAAGGTCGGAGAAGCTTAAGGTGTCAATGTTTCCGGTTGCATCAAAGTTACTTGACAACAACAATATGGCCGGGTCCCCAAAACCTAATCCACTCATAATAGAAACAGATTTGTTAAACGTGTAAGCAGCAGGAATTCTATAGGTTGCGCCTCTCGCCAGCAGAACGATAGAGCCATCAGGTATTTGCGGCAGTGTATCGTATAGAACCTGTTGATCGGCTATGCTTCTGAGATCAATAATATTATTACCGGTAACAGACGACCGGGTAGTAAAACTTATCAAACCTTTACTCCGTGTACCAGCAAAAATTTCAGCGGTGTAAGTTGTATTTCCTGTTAACCCTTTTATTAATTTTTCTCCGGCGGTATTATCGTTGGTAGTTAAAGGTACGTCTATGGTATCACCGTTAGGTTTTGTAATTACAATCTTGTTAACACCCGGGGTGGTTGTCCATCTCAAAATTGCTTCAACATCCAAAACATCTGCACTTTGCACTGCCTTAAATATCTGAACACCTACCAGGCTAAACCGGACGTTGCCCGTCACCCAGTTTGATTCAGCGGAAGCATTGATGGCATTTGCCTTTACCCTTACAAAATACGGCGTCCTGTCTTTAAGCGTATCATCCGTTATTGTTCTAAAAGTATTATCTACTGTAAGAGATAAATCCGGCGTAGCCTGGAAAAGAGAATCCTGTGAAACTTCCACTGTATAAGTTACGCCGCTTCCTTGCGAAAAAAGCGATGAAGGCCAGCTAATGGTAACGGCGGTATCTCCACCGGTAACAGTAACTCCTGTAGGCGTAAACATCCTGTCGGGAACAAACCTTTCTATTGGTTTTTTCTCGCAGGAATAGATCACTATTGAAACCAGCGCCGCGACTATTATTTGATATCTTAATTTTTTCATGACTATCTCTTTTATCATTTTTTTTAATAAATAGATCAATACCCGTAATCCTGTGTCAGGTTTGGATTGGCATCTATTGATTGTTGCGGAATAGGTAATAACTCACTATGATTTGGTTTGAACCCTTCAGCATAATAAGAAAAGTTGCCGGTGTTTACCGAACTGCTGATCCATGTAATTTTAGTAGCACCCGCGGGTGTGGATGAAGGGGCTGGTTGGTAAAACGAACTTACCCAATCAATATAATTTGCAGGATCACTATTGGGTATATAATACATAGACGTTGGCAGCATATCGTAAGGCTGCGCCATTGCAGCCATGGAAGCCAACGCTTGTTTGGTTTCGGATAATTTTTGCCCTAACAAATTCCACCTTATCAAATCATATTTGCGAATTCCTTCGCTGCCAAACTCTAATGCCCTCTCATTCGCAATGGCATTAAAAAATCCATCCTTATCAGAAGGCGGTGTTCCAATCAATGCTTCATTGCCTGCATAGGCACGTTTCCTCACTTGTTGCAAAGCGTCAATTGCTCCGGGCGTAGGACCGTTATTAATTTCATTTTCTGCTTCAGCATACATTAATAAAACATCGGAATAACGCAGTATGGGCCAATTGAGGCTAAAGTTTTGCGCCTGGTTACTGATATCGATATATGGATTGGTAATCCAGTTACGACGGAACTTCCCGTCGTAAAGACTCGTGATACCAACTCCCGAAAGCGAATTATCGTTGCTAATTTTAAAAGGAGCGATTGTTACATCCCGGCGTGTATCTATCGAATCGAACATATAAAAGTAGGTAGGTAATATAACCAGACTCCCATTAGGTCCATTATACTTTCCCAGTTTACTATCAGTAGCTGATGTGCCACCGGCCATTGCAGCCTGGAACATTATTTCGCCATAGGGATCAATCCGGTGTGCATCGAGCTGATTCTGCCATAAGTCTCTGTAACCAGGGTCAAGAGCATGTTCGCCGGATTGAATAATTGATAAACATTCAGCATCTGCTATTTTGTAATAATCCAGGTAATTACTACCACGTTCCATCTTATTATCTTTTCGTAACGAATAGCCTCCCCTGAATAATGCGATACGGGCTCTTAGTCCCTTAACAGCACCTTTCGTAATTCTTTCATCGTTAGGATCTCCAAGGGCAGATATGCCAGAGCGCCATGGAACCAAATCTTCGGCAATTTGCAGATCGTTCAGGATATGATCGTAAATACTGTCACGATCCGTCTTTGCTAAAAATAAATCGGGCTGATCGGCTGAAGGTTGCCACTGTGCAGGAACATCTCCCCAGTTTCTAACCAATTCAAAATAATATTGTGCTCTTAATGTTAGTGCCTCCCCATAAAGTCTCTTCAACTCGGCCTGGTTACCCGGGGAACCATTATTATATAAATCCATTTGGGGAATGTATTTGATACATTGATTGGCTCTTTCCACTCCTTCATACATTTGATTAAAAGGTTTAGCCAGTTGCAGGTTTCCTGGTGTGAGATTATACCTGCCAATATCTCTTCGGTCATTATCACCATGGCCGCCCGCACCCATCATTACATCATTATCATACGGAAAATACATACTTACACGAATGCCATATCCCTGGTCGCCTGAAAGTTCCTGGTAAGCACCTAAAACAGCTTTTTGCGCATTAGCAACGGTACCAAAAACAGTTTCGGGACCAAATGAAGATACTGGTTTAAGGTCCAGGTACTTTTTACACGAACTAAGTTGAATCACGGATATAAGAACCGTTATGGCTATCAGCGGGTAAGAGAATAATTTTATTTTCATAACGAAAAAATTTAAAAAATTTTAGAAAGTCACATTTACGCCTAAGATATAGGAGGTGCTACGCGGATATGCAGAAAAATCAACGCCTGGTGTTGCGGGAGTAGATCTTCTTGTGTTTACCTCAGGATCGTAACCACTATAGTTGGTAACTACTGCAAGGTTGTTTAGCGTAACGTAAGCCCTGAATCTTTGAATCTTTATTTTTTCAGTAAGTGATTGCGGTAAAGTATACCCGAATGTGATATTATTAAGGCGGGCAAATGATCCTTTTTCGACAGCCCAGGCTTGCGGGTAAAAGGCACTTCCTGTAGTAATGGGGCGCCACAAAGTTGCATTCTTATTTAAATCGGCAAGCGCTTTCGGGTCCGTTACCACGTTACCATTATCGTCTACGGTACGCCAGCGATTTTTTTCTATGGATAACAAATTAGCATTAGGCGTGTATCCGCTGCCAAATTCAAGTTTATTATCATTATAAATATCATTACCTACCTGGAAGTTTATAAATACGCTCAAATCAAAATTCTTAAAAACAACTTGTTGATTTAATCCTCCGAAAAATTTGGGATTGGCATTGCCAATAATTTGTTCATCATTACTATTTACTACACTGTCGCCATTGAGATCTTTGTATTTAATGATGCCGGGTTGCGGCGTTAGACCTGTAACACTTATATCATTAGGTACTCCTGCCTTTAGTGTATACTTCTGTGTTCCGGGATCATAATTAAAATCATCCACGGAGTAATAACCATCGTTCACTAAACCATACATGCTGCCTACCGGTGCTCCTACTTTTACGATGTAATCGGCAGGATTATTTGACCCTGCCCATCCTGAACTCTGAAGATAGGAAGTTTGCCGGCCGAGACTCAATACTTTGTTTTGATTGAAAGAAATATTGAAACTCGCGTTCCAGCTAAAATTCTTTGTTTGAATAATTGCTGAGCTTAATTGAGCCTCAAATCCATTATTGGAAGTAGCCCCCACATTTTGTATCTGGGTGGTATAGCCTGAAGTTGTTGGCACCGGAACAGCAACCAGCAGGTTTTTAGTTTTATTGCGGTAATAATCCAGGCTTAATTGAAGATGATTATTGAATAATGAAAAATCCAACCCTGCATTTCTTGAAATGTTGGATTCCCATGTTAATAGTGAATTCGCAAGCGCTGCGGAACCAAAAGCAGTCACTAACTGATTTTGCAATCCATAGTAATTCTGACTGGTATTAAACTGGGTCAGGAAAAGAAATGATTGAATCCTGTTATTACCCGCTTCACCATAATTCAACCTGAGTTTTACATTAGAAATAAATGGTTCCAGGTTTTGCATAAATTTTTCTTCCGACATTTTCCAGGCAATTGAAGCTGCCGGGAAATAACCCCATTGACGACCGGGAGCGAACACAGATGAGCCATCTGCACGCATACTAACGGAAGCAAGGTATTTATCCTTATACGCGTAATTTACGCGGCCAAAGAAAGACGAGATGCGTTGTACATCCTGGCTACTAGTGGGAGCAGGTTCAGCAATTCCTGTTGGCGGGCTTGCCAGGTTTAAATTTCCCAGAGCTTTTTCAGCACTTGTTCCTAACGGAAAAAATCGCTGTATAATCGTATTATTGGAATTGCGCACCTCATACGTTTCCTGCCCTGCTATTACATCAATGGTATTATTCTTATTAAAATCGCCACTAAATTTTCTATTAGTAAAACTTAACACGTTCGAATTATCAAATGTTTGCGTGTTGCTAGTCTGCACAGTGGCAATAGGCATACCAGAGCCATTAGATATTGCATTCGAACTTAAACTATCATCATAACTATTAGTTTTATAATCATGATAATCGAACCCAACCGTTGTTCTGAAAGAAAGAAATTTGGTTAATGCATAATCAGCATAACCACTTACGCCTGCTAAGGTTTGGTACTGCCTTTTATATTGGTTGTTTATTAATAATAACGGATTCACAATGTACAATCCATTGCCACTGGTTTCGCTTATTAATTCCGGGTCGTAGTTGGCAATTTCCTGTCCGGGGGACAAGTAGGGAATATAACGCACAGCCTGCCTGAGGAAATTTAATCCGCTACTACCCGGGTTTGAAGTGCCTGCTCCATTAATAACCTGGTTATCGAATCGAACATTAAATCCTACTTTAAATTTATCGCTTACCTGGTGATTAAGCCGGAAGTTGATGAGCTTCCTATCATAGTCTGAATTGAGCATTACTGCATCATTCTTATTATAGGTGGCGCTGAGGTTGAACTGTGTTTTATCTCCGCCGCCGGATATACTAAGGTTATGTGTCTGCATCATGGCGCTTCTGCCAAATACCTGGTTTTGCCAATCTACAAAAGGCGCTTGTTTATATA
The DNA here is from genome assembly GCF_057362405.1 of Ginsengibacter sp. Classification (NCBI taxonomy): domain Bacteria; kingdom Pseudomonadati; phylum Bacteroidota; class Chitinophagia; order Chitinophagales; family Chitinophagaceae; genus Ginsengibacter; species Ginsengibacter sp. The sequence continues at coordinate 1,208 of NZ_JBMQQG010000164.1, read as the reverse complement.
GAGAAAGATCGTTCCATGTTCCATAGGTATTTAAAAAAGTTTGTTCATTTTGCGTACTTCCCCTGCTCCTTTCGTATTGATATAACACAAAATCATACGGATTCAATACACTCAGTTCCCTTTGAACTTTTTGAAATCCTACGAACCCGTTATAGGAGACGGTGCTTTTTCCCCGGTGACCACCTTTAGTAGTTATTATTACAACACCATTAGCTCCCCGGGCTCCGTAAATTGCAGTGGCAGACGCATCTTTTAATACATCTATAGACTCAATATCCTGCGGTGATAAAGTAGAAAGGGCATTATCTACAATAATTCCATCCACTACATACAATGGCGAATTGTCCTGCGTAATGGAGCCGCCACCTCTTACTCTTATCTGCACCTGTGCGTCGGGCGAACCTTCAGAGCCCGTTACCTGCACGCCCGCTAATCTGCCTGCCAATGCTTCTTCAGCGGAATTAATAGGAATATCTTTTAAATCCTTCGCATTAATGGATGAAACAGATCCGGTGAGATCTTTTCTTCTAACGGTACCATATCCCACTACAACCACGTCATTTAGTTTTGAGGCGCCGAGTACCAACGAGATATCAATATTGGTGCGGGAGCCAACATTTACTTCTTTGTCTTCACTGCCTACATAGCTATAAACCAAAACAGGTTTACCTGTTGCAGGCACTGATATAGAATAGTGTCCCGTACTATTGGTAGTTGTGTTTGTTTTGGTTCCCTTTAAGTTTACCGTTGCGCCGGGTAGCGGCTCACCATTATCAGAAGTAACTGTTCCTGTTACAATTTTAGTCTGCGCCGTTACAACAGTAAAGGAGAACAGGCATAGCAGTAAAAAATAAATTTTTGTTTTCATAAACAAGCTGTATTAAAATGAACAAGAATTAGTTTTTTATAATTGATTTTTAATTTCGACAAATTGACCGTACATCTCGGTCGATTTAGACGGGCGTATATTCTACTCCGTTAGCTTATACAATTCCCCCTCTAATATTAATTATATTTATTTTCCTGCGTCGAATTAACCAAGCCACTTTTAACCCGTGATAATTTTGCAGCAACTTTATTTTCATTTATGGCACCGCACTTCCTTTATCTCCGTATTCATCAGTATGGTTTACGGCAAGATCCCTTAAAATACTGCCAGCATTGTTAATGAAAATATCAATAGAGGATTTAGCCGATTTAATTTCCTT
>NZ_JBMQQG010000163.1:0-21761 GCF_057362405.1 Ginsengibacter sp. | reverse complement strand
GAGAAAATCGATAACATAGTAAAGATGGAAGATAACGGCGCTGGGGCAGTCGTCATGTTTTCATTGTTCGAAGAACAGATACGAAAAGAAGAAGCTGCTTTAAGATTTGTTATGTCCAAAACGAGTAACTCTTTCGCTGAAGCATTGGATTATTTCCCGGACCTTGATGATTATAATGTTGGTACTGAGGAATACCTGGAGAATATTCGCCTGGCAAAGGAGCGTGTACACATTCCCGTTATTGGAAGCCTTAATGGCATTACCAATGAAGGATGGATTGACTATTCAAAACAAATGCAACAGGCCGGCGCGGACGGTATTGAAGTAAATATATTCTTCATTCCCGGAGATACTTCTATGTCATCTTCAGAAGTGGAACACCGTTACCTCAATATTATAGATAACATCCGGCAATCGGTAAAGATCCCAATTGCAGTGAAATTAAATCCATATTTCAGTGCTATGGGCAATATGTCGTTGAGGATGAAAAGAGCCGGAGCCGATGCACTCGTATTATTTAACCGTTTTTATCAACCTGATTTTGATATTAATGAAATGATTATTAAAACTGATTTGAATTATAGCGATTCAAGCGAAATAAGATTACCCTTATTATGGATTGGTTTGTTATATGGAAAAGTAGATCTTTCGCTTGCGGCAACTACTGGTGTACAAAGCGCTGTAGAAGTAATTAAATATATTCTCGCCGGTGCTGATGTTGTTATGACGGCTTCTTCATTATATAAAAATGGTATTCCCTATTTAAAAACAATGAACAAAGAATTACAGGACTGGATGTACATGATGGGCTTTGATACAATTGAATCATTTAAAGGTGGTATGAGCCAGTTGAATATCTCTGATCCCACCGCTTATCAAAGGGCCAACTATATTAAGATACTCGAAGGAGTGAAATAACCTAAACATGAATGAAAGAATTGAAGAATACCTAAAGCAACAAAGCTGCGCCAATGTTTGCTGCGTGGATACGAGGAGACTTCCTTATTGCTTCAGTTGCTTTTACGCTTATAACATCAATGATAGATTATTATATTATAAATCTTCCCTGGATGCGCATCATTCAAAAATTATTTTAGACAGCCCTGAAATTGCCGGAACAATTTTGCCTGATAAGCTTAGTAAGCTACAAGTGAAAGGATTGCAGTTTGAGGGAATAGTGCTGCCATTGGAGCATCCATTGGCAACAAATGCCGCCGCCTTTTATTATAAAAAAAATCCCGTGGCTGTAGCTATGCCGGGAGAAATCTGGACAATACAAATAAACTTCATCAAGTTCACTGATAGCCGTCTTGGTTTTGGTAAAAAGCTTACATGGAACAGGGAAGAGCAGGAAGCGGTTGTTTAATCACCTACAACTAAGGCAAGAATATTTTCATATTTGAGGCAGGCAAATTATTATTGTTTCAATCCACCTATTGCAGACTACCACTTTTTCACTTGTAACTTCGTGTAAAACATTCTTAAAACAAATACCCGAAATTATTTAGATTCCGGGCATTTGTTAATCTATATATAACTATTACTTCCGTGGGTTTTCTATTGCTGCCTGCGCTGCGGCTAACCTGGCAATAGGCACACGGAATGGTGAGCAACTCACATAGTTCATTCCGATGCCGTGACAGAATTTTACACTCTCGGCATCACCACCATGTTCCCCGCAAATACCTACTTTAAGATTGGGTTTTGTTTTGCGGCCTCTTTCAGTTCCGATCTTTATCAGCTCTCCTACTCCATCCTGGTCAATGGTTTGAAACGGATCATCTTTCAATATTTTGAGATCAAGATAATTTGGTAAGAATCCACCGATATCATCGCGGCTAAATCCAAAACTCATTTGCGTAAGATCGTTGGTACCAAAGCTAAAGAAGTCAGCAACTTCTGCCATGCGATCTGCCCGAATTGCAGCTCTTGGTATTTCAATCATGGTACCATAGAGATAGGGAATCTTCTGCATTTTCGTTTTCTCACATACTTCTTTATAAACCCTGTCCACAATTTTTTTCTGGTGCGTGAGCTCATTCACCGTGCACGTAACGGGAACCATGATCTCAGGAAACGCTTTCCTGCCGGATTTAATCAATTCAACAGTGGCCTCAAAGATGGCCCTCACCTGCATTTCAGTAATTTCCGGGTAACTAACGCCAAGGCGTACCCCACGATGGCCAAGCATCGGGTTGTTTTCATGCAGTGCCAATACCCTTCTTCTTAAAATGCTCATGCTTATACCAAGTTCTTTGCTGAGCTGTTGCAATTTTTCCTTGTCATGCGGAACAAATTCATGCAACGGCGGATCTAACAAACGAATGGTAACGGGATAGCCGTTCATTACCTTCAGTGTATTTTTAATATCTTTTTTTACATGGATGAATAGTTCAGCCAATGCCTGTTGTCTTTCCTCAATAGTTTTACTTACGATCATCTTTCTTAAAAGAAATAATGGTTGTTCACTGCCGGCGCCATAAAACATGTGTTCAGTCCGGAACAATCCAATTCCTTCTGCGCCGAACTTTAATCCCTGTGCGGCATCCTCCGGTGTTTCTGAATTAGCACGAACTCCAATCTGTTTTATTTTATCGACCAGTTTCATCAGGTTATTATAGGAAACATTTTTATCAAGATTAATGGCAACTAACGGTAAGCTTCCCTCGTAAACTAAACCTTTTGTACCATTCAAAGTGAGCCAGTCACCTTCTTTGATTATCACTCCGTTTTTTGCATGAAATGTTTTCGTGTCGTGATGTATTTCAATATCTCCGCAACCCACTATACAACATTTACCCCAGCCTCTTGCTACCAGTGCAGCGTGTGACGTCATACCACCTTTAGTAGTTAAAATCGCTTCTGATTCATGCATGCCATCAACATCTTCCGGTGATGTTTCTTCACGAACAAGAATCACTTTTTCGCCCCGGTGTGCCCATTCTACTGCTTCGGCGGATGAGAATACAGCACGCCCCTTGGCGCCGCCAGGGCCAGCCGGCAACCCTTTTGCTATTACTGTATTTAATACCTCAGCCTTCGGGTCAAGCATTGGTAATAATAATTCCACCAGTTGATTAGGCGCAACCCTGCTAACGGCAGTTTTTGCATCAATAAGTTTTTCAGCATACATTTCGGTTGCCATTCTCACTGCAGCAATACCGTTTCTTTTTCCTACGCGGCATTGAAGCATATAAAGCTTCCCTTTCTCAATGGTGAACTCAATATCCTGCATGTCTTTATAATGTTGCTCCAGTCTTTTTTGGTAATTGAATAATTCTTTATAAAGAACTGGCATTGTTTTTTCCAATGTTTTGAATTGCTTGCTTTGCGCATTTTTCGAGTACTCGTTAACGGGAGCCGGTGTTCTTATACCAGCCACCACATCTTCACCTTGTGCATTTACTAAATACTCACCGTAAAATTTATTTTCACCTGTTCCCGGATTTCTTGTAAAAGCAACACCGGTACAACTGTCGTTACCCATGTTACCAAACACCATTGCCTGCACATTTACAGCCGTTCCCCACGCATCCGGAATTTTTTCTATGCGCCGATATTCTATTGCTCTCTTTCCATTCCAACTACTGAAAACAGCACCGATACCGCCCCACATTTGTTGCAATGGATCTTCAGGAAAATCTTTTCCCAAAGTTTCTTTTACAGTTTTCTTATAATCTGATACTAATTGTTTCAACTCCGTTACCGTTAGTTCAGTATCGCTTTTATATCCTTGTTTGTGTTTGATGTGTTCCAACTGTTCATCAAGCATTTTACGAATTCCCTTTCCATTTTTTACTTCCATGCCGTCGCCTTTTTCCATCACCACATCGGCATACATCATAATCAATCTGCGGTAAGCATCGTATGCAAATCGTTCATCGCCACTTTGAGCAATAATCCCCTTAATGGTATTTTCATTCAGCCCAACATTCAATACTGTTTCCATCATGCCGGGCATGGACTTGCGGGCGCCCGAACGTATGGACACTAACAGTGGATTTTTTTCATCACCAAACTTCTTGCCGGTAAGTTTTTCCATTTTTGAAAGCGCTGCTTCCAGTTCGGCTTTTAAAGTTTTGGGATACGTTTTTTTATGGTCATAATACCAGGTGCAAACCTCAGTTGTAATTGTAAAACCGGGAGGAACCGGCAAACGAAGTTTGGGATGGCCCGCCATTTCTGCAAGGTTGGCACCTTTACCACCTAACAGATTTTTCATAGACTCGTTGCCATCTGCTTTATTACCTCCAAAGAAGTATATATACTTTGTTGGACTCACATCTTTTTTCATAAATCGTAATTTTTTAGAATACACATAGGTAGCTAATTCTATAGCAAATAATGAAGATGAAAATCAAGCCTACAGATGATTTTAATCATTTTTTAAGATTTCAATAAAAAGCGATATCTAATTTAAACGAGGGGGAAAAACGGGTATACTTTTCCGTTATGTTATAGGTTATTTGCCTGTTTCATAATAAGGCACCTCATCATGGCTGATGGATTCTTTCTGTTCCCAATAAGCGAGGGTAACCACATGTCCATCGGGGGTATGCAATAATCTTCCAAAGATTGCATTGATGGGGTTAAAAGTATAATCAGTTACTCCGACTGTAAATGTCTCTGGAGCCGGAGGCGGCGGTGGGGGAGGAATTACTGTTCCGTCCGCTGCCTTAACAACCGGTGCAGGCGCTGCTTTTGGGGGAGGTGAAGGAACCACCACCACCGTAAAGCCGTTATATTCTAATAATTTTTTTAGGAAGGTAGCCCTGGCTGGCGATACGTCCTTTTCAACAATACCACACTTAACGCCATCCAGTTCTTCAAATAAATGATTTTTATTGATTGCCATTACTTACTGAGTTAATGATTGAATATAATCGTAAATCCAACTTAACATTCCAACCAATACAATCCCTGCAGAACAAATGATAAATGCAAATTTAGTTGAGGGATGAATTCGTATCTTTTTAATTGGTTGTTCATTCTTATCCATAAAGATGGATCGTATTACTCTTAGATAATAATATAATGAAACGATCATGTTTAACGCAGCAAACAGAATAAATCCATAGTTTGCTTTGGCTGCTCCCGCCGTTAATAAAAATAATTTACCAAAAAAACCTGCAGTGGGCGGAATGCCCGCCAACGAAAACAGTGCCAGCGCCATTACCCAACTCAGCAATGGATTGGTTTGATACAACCCTTTGTAGTCATCAATTTTTTCTTTACCGGTTTGTGATGAAATGGCTGACGCCACACCAAAAGCAGCGAGATTTGATAATGTATAAATCAAAATAAAATAAACAACAGAAGAGGCACCTTCGGGTGAATTAGCCGTGATGCCTACCAAAATAAAACCAACCTGCGCAATAGAAGAAAAGGCAAGGAAGCGTTTGATATTCTGTTGTCGCAACGCAAAAATATTACCAACGATCATGGTAATAATAGATAAAAGCATTATCATATTATACCAGAGTTCCTGCATTGGTTGAAATACTTTATATAATGTTGAAATGAGAACAAATGCAATGGCGCCTTTTGAAATTACGGACAGAAATGACGTTGTAGCGATCGGTGAACCTTCATATACATCGGCCGTCCATAAATGAAAGGGTACGATGGATAATTTAAAAGCGAATGCTGTAATTAAAAATACAAAAGCCAATATTTGTAAGGGGTTTCCGTTGAGTTTTGCTGATAACTCTGCGAAACCGATCGTACCGGTTGCGCCATAAATTAACGAGATTCCAAACAATAATATTCCTGATGAGAAGGCTGATGATAATATCATTTTCATGGCGGCCTCGGAAGAAATTTTCTTCTCCAGATCGAAATTGGCCATGGCAGCAAGTGGAATGGTCGCCAGTTCCAATGATAAAAAGAAGATCAAAAAATTACCGCTTGATATAAGAAAGTCCAACCCCAGCAATGCGGATAACATCAGCATAAAAAACTCTGCTAAATGTTCTGTTTGCTTAAACCAGCCTGTGAACAATAGCGATATCACATACACGCCAAAGTTTAAAATGCTTTTCTGGAATACAATCAATTTAGTGGTGTGATACATGCCATCAAACAGGCCGCCTTCTGCATTGAAGAAAAATCCTATAACCAAATTCAGCAACAGTAAATTCTGAATGATTGGCAACAACAAATCATTTTTTATTCCTTTGCCAAGTTTAATAAATAACAGCAGGAAGATAATAATTGTTATTACCAGCTCAGATTTCATCAATGTTACAAATTCATTCATTCATTCGTTATTTTAAGGCACCATTGAAAATTTCTGCATAATTATTTCTGCACCTGGCTTTATCAGATCATTCAGCCAGAAGGGCGCAACACCTATCGCCAATATGCCTGCAATCAAAATAATCGCGGCTAATTTTTCATTCCATTTTGCGTCTGTCAAATTCGAATAGCTTTCTTTAATGGGGCCCATGGCAGTTCTGCTAACGGCCCGTAAAATATACACTGCCGTTACAACAATACTCATACACGCCAATACGGTGGCAATTCTGTGAAACGCGTCCGGGTGCTCCCATCCTCCCATAAATACCGTTACTTCTGCTACAAAACCACTAAGGCCGGGCAATCCAAGGGAACACAATCCCACAATAAATAATACGGTTGTTATAAAAGGCATCACTTTTAAGAGCCCTCCCATTTCATTCACTTGTCGCGTATGGGTACGTTCGTAAATCATTCCTATTACGGCAAAGAAGAGGGCTGTCATTAAACCATGACTTACCATTTGAATAACAGCCCCGGTTATGGCGGTTTTAGTTAACATCCCGATTCCAAATAATACAAAACCAACATGACTAACCGACGAATAAGCATTCATATATTTCAGATCCTTCTGCATCATCGTAGCGAAGGCGCCATATAAAATAGCAATGGTAGAAAGTACAATAATAATATTGGCATATTCTTTTGCTCCTTCCGGCATAACGTATGCGGCTACCCGCAAACAACCATAGCCTCCCAGCTTCATAGAAATACCTGCTAAAAACATGGAACCCGCAGTAGGAGCCGATGAATGCCCGTCCGGTACCCAGGTATGGAAAGGAAATAATGCAGTGAACACACCAAATCCCACAAACAACAGTGGGAAACAAATTTCCTGGACATAAACAGGAATGTCCATGTGAGACAATTTCACTAAGTCGAAAGTTCTTTCTGCATTACTAAAATACAAGCCAAGTAATCCTACTAAAACCAATGCAGAACCGCCCATTAACATGAGCGCCAGTTTATTGGCCGCGTATTCTTTTTTGCCGCTTCCCCAAATACCAATTAATAAATATTTTGGTATGACAGCAATTTCTAAAAAGAAAAAGAGAATGAAAAGATCGAGGGAAATGAAGAAACCATAGGCACCGAAGCTTAATAAAATAAGCAGGAAATAAAATTCCTTCGTCATCTTATCTATATTCCATGAAACCAGCACACCTGCTATCACAACAAAGGCTGTTAGCAAAATCATTGCTACCGATATGCCATCAACTCCCAAATGAAAACTAATGTGCCAGGAAGGAAACCATTCGTATTGTTGTTGAAACAGGAATTGTTCCATGTTACCGGATGCAACTCCATTTCTATAAGCAAATAATAAGACAAATGCAAGAACGAATTGAATGGTGGCCCCTATCAAAGAAATCCATTTTACCTGTTGCTTACTACGCATTAACAACACAGCAACCGCGGTAATTAATGGGACTAATATGAGTAATAAAAGATTCATTGATTTTTATTTGTCAAAAAAATGCCTGTTTAAATTCTATAATCGCTTTTATCTTGTTTATTGTTGTTCGCTTTTTTATCGTTTATCGTTCCTGTTTGCCACGGCCTTTAGGCCGTGGATCATTTCCGCACTGCTTTGGCTTCAGCCAAAAAATCTTCAAAATCAATCTCTTTATCTACATATTTTAATAACAAAAATTCAAATTCACCCAAGAATTTCGGCTAAAGCCTGTTAACTTTCACTACCGGTCCACGACCTAAAGGCCGTGGCTATTGTTTTCTGACTCCGAACAACTCAATTCTAATTTAGCTCTTATACCTCCTGGTAAAACCTTCCACTCTATTGTTCCTCTTCAATCAAACCGCTATTTCAATTACTTTTCAACTCCACATCAATTTCAATTTCGCTCTAACACTTCTACCAATCCCCGTTATCTGTTGGCTTTTGGCCATTTTCCATTTGCCACGGCCTTTAGGCCGTGGATCAGTTCAATCCATGTTTTCGGCTTTAGCCAAAATATTTTCAAAATGATGAGCCATTAAAAACTCCTGGTACTCCTCAGCAAAAGTCTTCTTTTTGTGATGTTCTTCCTGGTTCAAAATATATGCTCTAACCTTATCCGCTGAATAACTTACGGACAAGCCGATGTATTCATCCTGCCACTCAAATTTGTTTTTAAGATTATTTTTTCTATTTGCCCAAAATGATGATTCACCTTTTATCAGCATTGCTGTTTTAGCAATTGTCTGTTCGCTTCCAAGAGATATCAACAAATGAATATGATCAGAAACACAATTAAGCGTATCGATAAAAATTCCTTTTTTTATACTATTCTCTTTTATATGAGAAAGCAGAAGGGGTTTCAATTCTTCAGTGATTAAATGTTCACGATTTTTTGTGGACCATATATAATGTATCAATACTTTGATATAAGGCATGTCTTAGTTTTTTGGCTAAAGCCAGTCAACATTTTGTTTCGTCTCCACGGCCTAAAGGCCGTGGCAATTATTCTTTAAATGCTCCCAAATTTCAATTTAGCTCCAATGCTCAAACAAATCGACGTTAATCTCTCTGCTTCCGGCTACTTTCATTTGCCACGACTTTCCATTTGCTACGACCTTTAGGTCGTGGACTATTCGATTACCTGTCCCAGGCTTTAGCTAAAACATCTTCAATAATCAAACTCCTTTCCGCACCCTCAAATAAGTCAGATTCTAATTCACAATTTGTTTCTACAAAATCCTGTTAACTCTTTATTACCGCTCCGCGGCCTAAAGGCCGTAGCAATTTTCCCCTTATACTTTAATCTCACCATGATGAACTTTAATAATCACAAAACCATTTTATTTCCACCAATAAATAAACAATACAGCCATGGCAATGGCAGCCACTAAAAAATAAGCTGCATATTGTTGCACCTTGCCCGACTGCATTCCCCGTAGTTTTTTCGAAATAAACATCGCCGTATTGCCGGTTGCATTCACCAAACCATCAACTACATTTTTATCAATCCAGGCAGCAGGTTTTGCGACTAAATTGAATAATATCTTTTTTGTTACAAATAGATACAATTCATCAAAATAAAATTTGTGATAAGCCGCTTGGTATAGTCCACTAATCGATGCAGCAATTTTATCGGGTTTAGTATTTTGTTTTTTGTATAACCACATCGCCGTAAAAATTCCTATAAGACCAAATGCCACGGGAGCAACGGCCATATTTAAATGGAAAGCTGATTCAAGTGCGGATCCATCAGAACTTACAAAATTGCCAAAAGGAATAAAGCCTGCTGCTGCAGCCCCGATGCCTAATAAAATCAATGGAAACAACATGGCAAATCCACCTTCGCCATGGGCGTGAGCCTCACCCCCCGCCCTCTCCTTGAGAGAGGGAGCCTTACTCCAAAAAATTGCAAAGTATAAACGGAACATATAAAAAGCAGTAAGTCCTGAGGTGAATAACCCGATCCAATAAATAATCATATTATTTTGATAAGCCGCCGATAAAATTTCTTCTTTGCTGAAAAAGCCTGCAAAGGGTGGTATGCCGGCAATTGCGAGGCATGCGATTAAAAAAGTGATATGCGTAACCGGTAGATACTTTCTTAATCCGCCCATGTCTTTCATTTCATTGCTGTGAATAAAATGAATAACAGAACCTGCACCTAAAAACAATAATGCTTTAAACATGGCGTGCGTAAATAAATGAAACATCGAGGCAGTATAACCTAGTCCACTTTCTCCTCCATATTTTGAGACGCCTAATGCAAACATCATATAACCTATTTGCGATATGGTGGAAAATGCCAGCACTCTCTTTATATCGGTCTGCGTACACGCAATTATTGCGGCAAGTAGTGCGGAGATAGCCCCAACATAAGCTACTAATTGCAATGCTTCAGGAGCAGATAAAGCAAACACAGGAAATAACCTGGCTACTAAAAAAACACCGGCTACTACCATTGTTGCAGCATGTATTAATGCCGACACCGGCGTGGGACCTTCCATTGCATCAGGCAACCATATTTGTAGCGGAAACATGGCACTCTTTCCGGCAGCGCCCATGAAAACCAATATCATCGCCCATGTGAGCGCAGAGATACCCATGAAGGATGTACTAAGCGCTGCACCCAACTCCGAGGAGCCAGGTGATGTTAACCGCTCAATAAGTGTACTGAAATCCAAGGTGCCTGAATAAAATGAAAGCATTAAAATGCCTATTAAAAATCCTAAATCTGCAAAGCGAGTTACGATAAATGCTTTCTTGCACGCCGCAACTGCATTGGGTTTATCATAATAAAAGCCAATCAATAAAAAAGAAGAAAGTCCTACGAGTTCCCAGAAAATATATATCTGGAAAATATTGGAAGAGATTACCAAAGCCAGCATAGAGAAAGTAAACAGTCCTAAAAAAGAATAGTAAGTGGCAAATCGCTCTTCGCCTTTCATATATGCGAGGCTATAGATGTGCACCATTAAAGAAACAAAAGTTATTACCAACAGCATCATGCAGGTAATAGGATCAAGCATGATGCCCATGTCAATGGATACACCCTCAGAAAATTGCAGCCAGGTATATTTTAGTGGAATTAATTTTTCATAAACACCATTTACTTTGCCGTACTCGAAAAAATATCCATAAGCAGTATAGATTGCCAATACCGTTGCAGCCAATAATAACAGCGTAGCAATTATTCCTGATGAATTTTTAAAATATTTCCTTCCAAATAATCCAAGAATTATAAAACCCGCAAGCGGCAGTAAAGGAATCAGTGCGATATAAGTTGCATTAAGCATTTAGTTCGATGTTAAGATTCTTTTTTATGTTTTCCCACCAAGGCACTAAGCACAATAAGAAATCGCTTTGTGCTCTTTGTGTCTTTGTGGGATAAGATTTTATTTAAGCATTAACAATAGATCAAAATCATTTATACTTTTTTCCCACTAAGACACTAAGTACACTAAGAAATGGCTTTGTGCTCTTTGTGTCTTTGTGGGATAGATTTTATTCTAAGCATTTACAATAGATCAAAATCATTTATATTTTTTTCCCACTAAGGCACTAAGCTCACTAAGGCTCTTTCTGTCTCTGTGGGAATATTCTTTAATATTTCATTTCCTCCGCATCGCTCACATCAATTGAATGATGGCTTCTATATAAATTAATTATGATTGCAATAGCCACAGCAGCTTCAGCAGCGGCAATAGCAATTATGAATATGGTAAAAAATAATCCATCCAGGTTATCAGGCCACAAGTATTTATTAAATGCAATGAAATTCAGATTCACACTATTCAATATCAGTTCTACGCTCATTAGCATGGTAATCAAATTTCTTCTTGTGAAAAAACCAAACACGCCAATGAAAAACAGTGCTGTACTGATAAATAAAATATGTATCAATCCCGGTTCAAGCATAAAATTCACTTTAGTTGTTTTGCTTCTTTATTCGATATTCCTTGTTCGATATTCATTATTGTTGCAGTCGGTTTCAATGCAATTACAATACAACCGATCAAAGCTGCCAGCAACAGCATACTCACCACTTCAAACGGTAACGAATAGCCGCCAATTTTTATTCCCAGCATTTGATTGCCGATATTGGCTACATTAGGCTCTACCGGCTGCATGTTAGTTCCGGCAAACGTATGTTGCAACAGTTGTATCATAATTAATGCAAAGCCACAGAATGCTGCCAACGCGGAAAATATTTGTCGCCCGATTTTTTGTTTCGGCATCTTCTCTCCGGTTTGCTGCGTTAAGAAAATAGAGAAAATAATCAACACCGTTATGCCACCCACATACACCACAATTTGGACTGCTGCAATAAATTCATACTGCATCCAGAAATACAATCCTGCAACGCCAATTAAAGAAAATAATAAAAAGATGGCAGCCCTGAATATCTGTCTTGTTCCCACAGCAAATATTCCACTCACTAACGTTAGTGCGGCAAGCATATAAAATATAATCGTTGATCCACTCATTATTCTACGCCCTCCATTATTTTAGAACCGGGATTATTTAATATTTTGGTTAATTGGGCACGATCAAACACACTGTGTTCAAATGTTTGCGCCATTACGATTGCATCCGAAGGACAGGCAATAATGCACAGGTTACACATCGTGCATAATTCCAGGTGATATACCAATTTGTCAATCGCTTTTTTCTTTTTTCCATCCGGAGTAATATCAAATTTGGTAATGACCTTAATGGTTCCGTTAGGACAGGCTAACTCGCAGGCCGTGCATCCCGTGCAGCGATGCTCATTGTTTTCATTATGCGGCATCACTACTTCACCTTTAAACCTTTCAGGCAAATGCAATGTCTCCCTGTTATCAGGATATTGTTGCGTGATGATCTCCTTGTGATGCGTAAAATAATATCCTGTCCGCCGAAGGCCAACCAGCAAAGATTTTATAGCATTAAAAACTTCTTTAACGTAACCCCCCAAACCCCCTGAAGGGGGAGTAGTGGAAGTTTTCAAATTCTTTGAAGCGTTGCCCATTTTTGAAGTGTTCAATTTTATAATTTAACCTATAATACAACATTCATTTTCTCAATCTAATTTTTCTCAATTTTGGTTTCCCCCTTTAGGGGATAGGGGTCTAAAAATACCAGCCCAAAATTGCCATTGCCGTTACCAATAAAATATTAAACAAGCTGATTGGCAACAAATATTTCCATTCAAGATTTAATAACTGATCAATGCGCAACCTCGGGAACGTCCACCGGAACCACATAATCAGGAATATTAAAAAGAAGGTCTTTCCAAAAAACCAAATGCTCGAAGGGATGTAATCCATTATGTGATTAAACCCTTCCCAATGGCCCACATGAAAAGGCATCCATCCACCCAGGAATAAAGTTGCCCCGATAGCACACACGATGAAAACATTCACATATTCTGCTAAAAAGAACAAGGCGAATTTCATCCCCGAATACTCTGTATGAAAGCCTGCTGTTAATTCTGATTCGGCTTCTGCGAGGTCGAAAGGCGCCCTGTTTGTTTCTGCAGTTACTGCTATTATAAAAATGACGAAAGAAATAATAACGGGAATATGTCCTTTAAAAATCCACCATCCATCCGCCTGCGATTGAATGATCGTGTTCAGGTTCAAACTGCCCGCCAGCACTACGACAGAAAGAACAGAAAATCCTGCAGACAGCTCATAACTTACTATCTGTGCCCCGCTCCGCATGGCACCCATCAATGAATATTTATTATTGCTCGACCAGCCGGCCATTAAAATGCTGATTACAGAAACAGATGAAATTGCAGATACATACAATACACCTATGTTCAAATCCCACATCTGGAAATCTTTGGCAAACGCTAACGGCGCCATTAATAACATAGCGACAATTAACGCTATATAAGGAGCAAGGTTAAATAAAAATTTATCAGCACCGGATGGTGTCATTCCTTCTTTCACTAAAAGTTTTACGGTATCTGCCAATGACTGAAACATCCCCTTCGGTCCTACCCTGTTTGGTCCTAAACGTATTTGTATCCATGCAGAAACTTTTCGTTCCATTATAACTAATACCAATCCTAACACGGCAAATAACCCAATAACGCAAACACCAACAATCACCATTTCAATGATAGTTGCCAGTGTAGGGTTAAACGTTAGGTTTAACCATTTATGAATTGAATCTGCTATGTTAGAAAAACTCCACATATACCCCAACCCCTAAAGGGGCTAAATAATTTAAATTTTAAAAAGTTCCCAAAGTCCCCTTCAGGGGATCTAGGGGTTACCTGTCAATATCCGGTATCACCAAATCCAATGTTCCCATCATCGCCACCAAATCTCCCAGCAAATGCCCTCTTGCCATATGATCCAATGCAGAGAGATTTGAAAATCCGGGCGAACGGAATTTAATTCTATACGGTGTTGTTCCTCCTTCGCTCACAATGTACACGCCTAACTCGCCTCTTGCTGTTTCAACTCTTGAATAAAATTCTCCCTTCGGCAATTTTAATACTGCTTTTGTTTTTGCCTGGAAATCTCCATCGGGAATATTATCGATTAACTGTTCTATTATTTTTATCGATTGATTCATTTCCCTGATGCGCACCATATAACGTGCAAATGAATCACCCTCTGTTTCGAGTACTTCATCAAACTCAATTGTATCATACACCTCGTAAGGATAGAGTTTACGTATGTCGCAACTAACGCCACTGCCTCTTGCGGTCGGGCCGGTACAGCCATATGATATGGCGTCTTCAGAAGATAAATAGCCAACACCTTTCATGCGGTTTTGAAAAATAACATTGCCGGTAATCAGCTCGGCGTATTCATCAATTTTATGTTTATATAAAACGATGAATTCGTTCACTCGTTTTTGAAAGTTGGGATGCAAATCAGCCATTACTCCACCCGGAACCATATAGTTCATGGTTAATCTTGCACCGCAGGTTTCCTCCATAATATCGTTTATGGTTTCTCTTTCCCTGAAGGCATGGAAGAAAGGAGTGAATGCGCCCAAATCCATTGCCATAGCGCCCCACCACAATTCATGTGATGCAATTCGTGTAAGTTCATCCATCAATACCCGTATCACCTGTGCCCTTGGTGGAATCTCTACCTGCAAACCTTTTTCAACGCATAACGCACATGCATGGTTGTTAATGTGAGCCGACAAATAATCCATCCTGCTGGTAACGTAAATGAACTGGCGATAGGTTAAGCTCTCACACATTTTTTCAATGGAGCGATGGATATAACCAAGATGAGGTTCTACTTTCTTAATCGTCTCCCCGTTTATGGTAATTACCAAATGCAATACGCCATGGGTCGCAGGATGCTGTGGCCCCACATTAATTATTAAATCACCTTCTGCCGTTGTGCCTATTTCTTCTACCATAAACCCCTATCCCCTAAAGGGGGACGACTTGTTTTATAATATTAAAAATTCTCTGCTTTATAGTTTTATCATATTTACCGCATCTTCAAAATCTTTTAACATCGGTTTCTTCCCTTCCCATCCATCGGGTAAAATCAATAACCGCAAATCAGGATGATTCAGGAAATTAACCCCAAACATTTCATACACTTCTCTTTCATGAAATTCTGCTGTTCTCCAAATATTACTTACCGTTTCTATTTCAGGATTGTTAGCATCGAGTTTTGATTTCACTACAATGTTATGACGATACCGCGTAGACGATAAATGATACACCATCGTCAGATGCATCTTCCAGTCGATGCAGGTAAGGCAAAAAAGATAGTCGAAGAATAAAGAATCGTTGTTGCGTAATTGCTGCGCAAATGGTAACCAATCTTTCGGTTCAACGTTTATGTTGAGCCATTCACCACCTTCTTCAAATGTGGCGGAAGGAAGCAATTCAGTTATTGTGGCTTTCAATTCTTCGTTCGTCATAATTATTCTTTACCTGACTTTACCTGTTCTCTTGTTAAACCGCTTTTTATTTTTTGTTGTAGTGAAATCAATGCATGCAGCAGCGCCTCCGGCCTTGGCGGACAACCGGCAACATATACATCTACCGGTATTACGTGGTCAGCGCCTTTTACAACCGAATACGTATTGTAAAAAAAAGGTCCGCCGCTGATGGCGCAAGCACCCATCGCAATTACATATTTCGGGTCAGCCATTTGGTCGTATAATCTTTTTAACACCGGCGCCATTTTATTTACGATCGTTCCAGCAATAATAATCACATCGGCCTGGCGTGGCGAGGCACGTGCTACTTCAAAACCAAATCTTGAAAAATCGTATTTGGCAGCCGCAACAGACATCATTTCAATACCACAGCAACTGGTAGCAAAAGTGAGCGGCCACAATGAATTGGAACGTGCCCAGTTGATGACATCATCCAGTTTGCTTAATACGATGCCGCCACCGGGAGTTTCATGTATTTGGCCGGGAAAAGACCCCCCCGCCCCTAAAGGGGAAGCTTTGGAAGTCTCCACGTTATTTGGACCGTTACTCATTATGGCAAAATGTTTTCTTTTTTCTATTTTAAAAAATCTTGTTCAACTCGGTATACCATTTCCATAATTACAACCTGCATTTCACCTCCCCCTTCAGGGGACCGGGGGGTTTCCTTACTTCCATTTCAAAGCGCCTTTTTTATGTGCGTATAAAAATCCCATAAATAATATAAAAAAGAAAATGATAATTTCAATTAACGCTATCCATCCTACCTGCTTTGCCACCACTGCCCATGGATAGAGGAATACCAGCTCGACATCAAAAATTAGAAATATTAATGCAAATAAATAATAGCCCACGTTCAATTGTTTCCAGGTGGTTCCATGTGTAGGGATACCACATTCGTAAGGCTCACCTTTTTGAGGATTGGTTGTTGATTTTGTAACAATTTTAGCGATAAGAATAGCAATGGAAGAAAAAGTGAGTGCGGCTATAATTAAAACAATCATTGAAGAAGATCCCATACAAAAAATCAATTATTAGGCATAAAAATTTAGAAACGAAAGGTAGTAAATAATGTTAATCGATAATTCGCATAAATATGATTTTTGTCATAACGAAATATGATTATTTTGGGGGATGATGCAAATATTGAAAGTTTATTGAGCACACGTTGCAGACCATGATTATTTACAGGTGACGAGCGGTAAAATGAATAATCATAACAAAAATTTTCTTATCTTAGATAACGGTATTTTCTCATACGATTGCGGCACACCTTAGACCCTCTTACCCCGATACCAGAGGACGTTTTTAAATGGAACTGACCGGCAAGCATATTGTAAATGCGACTCCATCAACCATATGGAGTATGCTCATGGACACTGACGTGCTGGCAAAAATAGTTCCTGGCATTTCCCGGCTGGAGAAAACTGGTGATAATACTTTCAAATCTATCCTGGAAATAAAACTTGGCCCTGTAAACAGCTCTTTTACTGGCAACCTTCAGATGGAGGACATAACCGAACAAGAAGGATTCACGCTGAAAGTAACTCAGAATAGCAAGATTGGAAATGCCAGTGGCAACATTAAAATAAACCTGTTACCGGTGGAGGATGAAAAGACCGAAATCGCTTTTAATGGCGATGTTAAACTATCGGGCATTCTTGCAGGTATGGGACAAAGAGTGATGGGAAGTGTGGCAAATACACTCACTAAACAATTCTTTTCAAATTTGGAGAAGGAGTTAAAAACCAAGAAGTGATTGCCGGGAATACAAAACTATTATTCTTCTTAAATCAAAATTTATAAACCTTAAAAATAAATTATATGAGCATGAAAATTCGTCTTAAGGTTAATGGTGTGGAGTACAGCCACGAAGTGGAGCCACGATTGCTGCTGGTATATTACCTGCGTGACGTGCTGCGGCTAACGGGAACACATGTTGGTTGCGACACGAGCAGTTGCGGCGCCTGCACTATAATGGTAAATGGTAAATCTACAAAGAGCTGCACCATGTTTGCTGTGCAGGCAGATGGAGCAGAAATTATTACGATTGAGGGCATGGCCCGGAATGGGGAGCTACATCCCATCCAGGAAGCTTTCAAGGAATGCCACGGCCTGCAATGCGGATTTTGCACGCCGGGTATTATTATGACAACGGCTGATTTGTTACAAAATAACCCTGCGCCTACTGAAGAAGAAATCCGTTATGCGCTGGAAGGTAATTTCTGCCGTTGCACGGGCTATCAAAACATTGTTAAATCAGTGCAGTACGCTGCAAACAAAATAAAAGAGGAGGTAAATGTATGAGTACAACAAATGGACTGATCGGACAATCCGTTAAACGGGTTGAAGATAAAAGATTTATTACCGGAAGAGGTAGATATACAGATGACATTGTGCTGCCACATCAAACCTATGCCTCATTCGTGAGAAGCCCTTACGCCCACGCAAAGATTGTAAGTGTGGATGTAAGTGTCGCCAAAGCTATGCCGGGAGTGGTTGCTATTTTCACCGGGGCAGACGTTGCAGAAGTAAACGGGGTACCCTGCGGCTGGCAGGTAAATTTCAAGAATGGTGATACCATGAAGGAACCGAAACATCCCTTGCTGGTGGCGGATAAAGCAAGGCACGTAGGTGATGCCATCGCCATTGTAATCGCAGAATCAACGGGGGAAGCTGTTGATGCAGCACAAGCTGTGAACGTAGAATATGAAGAATTGCCTTGTGTAGTGGATGCTTCCAAAGCGGTACGACCCGGCGCACCGCTGGTGCATGACGATGCACCCGGCAATATGTGTTATGACTGGGCATTGGGTAACCCGATCGCTGAAGTGGACGAAGCTATAAACAATTCAGCACACGTTACCACGCTGGAATTTGTAAACCAGCGCATGATACCGAATGCGATTGAACCACGATCGTACAATAGCTCCTACGATTCTGCTAATGACAAATATGTTTTATATACAAGTAGTCAAAACCCACACCTTATCCGGTTGCTGATGTGTGCATTTGTGCTTGGTATTCCTGAACACAAAGTGAGAGTAGTAAGCCCGGATGTAGGCGGCGGGTTTGGTAGTAAAATCTTTCACTATACTGAAGAAGCATTGCTGACATGGGCAACGAAAAAAATTGGGAGACCTGTAAAATGGACTGCAGAAAGAAGCGAAAGTTTTTTATCAGACGCTCATGGTCGCGATCATGTTACAAAGGCTGAAATGGGATTTGATAACGAAGGAAATATTACGGCGTTACGTGTGAAGACCTTTGCGAACCTTGGCGCTTATCTGTCTACCTTCGGAACTTGTATCCCCACCTATCTTCATGGCACATTGCTGCAGGGATTATATAAGACTCCAAAAATAAATGTGGACGTTACCGCTGTATTTACTAATACCACACCCGTAGACGCTTATCGCGGTGCCGGAAGGCCGGAAGCCACTTATTTATTGGAAAGATTGGTTGACCTTGCTGCGCATGAAATGAATATGGACCCGGCTGAACTACGTTTCAAAAATTTCATTCCTCCTTTTGATGGCGTGAATCAACCCGGCTACCAGACACAGGTGGCTTTACAATATGACAGTGGCAATTATGAAGGTGTTTTAAAAAAAGGACTGGAAATGTTAGGATATGAAAACTTCCGTAAGGAACAGAAAGAAGCAGCCTATAACGGAAAACTGCTGGGCGTCGGTTTCTCAACTTATATCGAAGCTTGCGGCATTGCTCCATCGGCAGTGGTAGGCTCGCTGGGAGCAAGAGCGGGCTTGTTCGAAGTAGGGCAAGTGCGTGTACAGCCTACCGGTAAAGTGAGTGTGTACACCGGCTCTCATTCTCATGGCCAGGGACATGAAACAACTTTTGCACAGGTGGTGGCTGATAAATTGGGCATTACAATGGATTATGTGGAGATCGTCCACGGCGATAGTGAAAGTGTAGCATTTGGTATGGGTACCTATGGTTCAAGGAGCATCGCCGTTGGTGGCAGCGCCATAGTGAAAAGTATAGACAAGATAATTGAAAAAGGAAAGAAGATAGCTGCGCATAAACTTGAAGCAAGCGCTGACGATATTGAATTTGCAGGCGGTAAGTTTACGGTAAAAGGAACGGATAAATCTATTGGCTTCGGCGATGTGGCGCTTACGGCCTATGTACCGCATGTGTATCCAAAAGACCTGGAGCCCGGCCTTGATTTTAGCAGCTTTTATGATCCGGCCAACTTCACCTATCCGTTCGGGTGCCATATAGCAGTAGTGGAAGTGAGTAAAGAAACCGGTAAAGTTGTTTTGAAAAGATTTGTTGCCGTAGATGATGTGGGCAATATCATCAATCCTATGATTGTAGATGGACAAATTCATGGAGGGATTGCGCAGGGAGTTGGGCAAGCACTATTCGAAGGTGCTGAGTATGATGATAACGGA
Organism: Ginsengibacter sp.; assembly: GCF_057362405.1. Classification (NCBI taxonomy): domain Bacteria; kingdom Pseudomonadati; phylum Bacteroidota; class Chitinophagia; order Chitinophagales; family Chitinophagaceae; genus Ginsengibacter; species Ginsengibacter sp. Next base: position 1,673 of record NZ_JBMQQG010000163.1, on the reverse strand, counting down.
CAACTCACTAATGGATCCTACATGGATTATTGTATGCCCCGGGCTGACGATTTCCCGATGATTGAGACGGCAGTCCAGGTTACTCCCTGTCCGCATAACCCGCTTGGCGTAAAGGGTGCAGGCGAGGCAGGTACTATTGGCTCCACACCGGCGGTTGTAAATGCTGTTATAGACGCCTTGTGGAGCGGAGGGCATAAGATAAAAGATATTCGAATGCCCCTGAGCTCAGAAAGAGTATGGAGAGCCATGCAACTGTAGTTTTTATTAATGTTTACATTTTAAAATTTTTCTTTTATGATACCTGCGACATTTGAATACGAAAAAGCCGGAACTATTGATGCAGCTATTGCTGCTGTGTCCGGTGGTGGAAAAATATTGGCCGGCGGCCATAGCTTAATACCAGCGATGAAATTACGCCTGAACCAACCCCCGAAACTGGTGGATATAACGGGCATAGATACACTAAGAGGCATTAAAGAAGAAGATGGGGAGATTGTAATTGGCGCAGCCAGTACTCATGCTGACATTGCTGCTGATAAACTTACTAATTCAACACTTCCGTTCTTTGCAGAAGGAGCTTCTTTGATTGGCGATTTGCAGGTCCGTAACCACGGTACAATTGGTGGAAGCATAGCACATGCCGATCCCGGCGCAGACTGGCCCGCTCTTTTACTTGCATCCGATGCCGCTATTGAGGTGCAGGGCAGCAAAGGAAAGCGCAGAATAAAAGCTACCGAATTTTTTACAGGCTTATTTTCAACTGCCTTACAGGAGGACGAAATCATTACCGCGATAAGAATTCCGGTTCCTGCACCCGGCACAAAAACAACCTACCGGAAATTTGTGCAGCATGCCTCCAGGTTTGCCATTGTAGGTTGCGCTGTTATGCGTTTTGCCGATGGCAAAATCAATATTGCTTTTACTGGCGTATCGGACAGTGCATTTCGCGACAGTAATGCTGAAAAGGCTATATCAGGAGAGGCGCTTAACGAGGCATCTATCGACAAAGCAGTAAATGCTGCTTTACAAGATGTGACTATTATGGGAGACCATTATGCCTCTGAAGAGTATCGAAGGCACGTCGCTAAAGTATATTTGAAAAAAGCATTACAGGCCGTAGCATAATTTCCCCTGTAGGGTAAAGGCAATTTTTCTTATCACCTGTTCCGGCAACCTGGATCATTTTAATATTATAAGAAATACCAGCTATCTTTTACGGTACCCGCAAAATAAGAGCGATAAATTTGTTTTGAAAATGATCCAACTGAACGATATAAAAAAAATGCTGGAGGAGGAAGGGTATATTACAGGCGATGCTGTTGCCATGTCCGTCTTTCTTTCGCTGCAACTGAACAAACCCTTGCTGGTAGAAGGTCCTGCGGGAGTAGGCAAAACAGAAATTGCCAAGGTAATGGCTAATGCATTGCAAACAGATTTAATTCGCCTGCAATGTTATGAAGGCCTTGGTGCAACCCACGCACTATATGAATGGAACTACCAACGGCAATTGCTCCACCTTAAAATGGTGGAGCACAATGCACAACCAATTGAAGAAAAAGAGAAAACATTTTTGAGTGATCCCTTCCTCATGAAACGGCCATTGCTACAGGCAATAACACACCATAAAAAACCCGTGCTCCTTATAGATGAGATCGACAGGTCTGATGAAGAGT
>NZ_JBMQQG010000162.1:0-9274 GCF_057362405.1 Ginsengibacter sp. | reverse complement strand
GGCGGTTCTTGATTATGGCGACGGAACCTGTGATAATAAAGCTATTATTACCATAAATGGAGTCAGCCACATTATTACCTTGCACAAGTAAAAATTGTTGTTGATTTGTTAAAAATATTTAATTAACTTCACCCTAGTTTTCATAGGGTACGGATTAAAAACGGGCCTGGGTATCTACCCAGGCCCAATTTTTTTTGCAATAATTTTAAAGAATTTTGAATTGAAAACCCTTTTCGGAAAAAAAATCAAGGACCCTTGGTAGAGCGTATTCCAGTCTGGGAAAGGCTTTTAAGCTATCGTGAAAAACAACGATTGCACCTGGCTTAACATTTTTAATAACATTGAGATAACAATTTTCGGGCGAAATTTTTACATCAAAATCTCCACTTAATACGCTCCACATAACGGTTTTTAACTTATAATTTTCACTATGCAAAGCTTTAATCTGAAATTTTGTTATTCTGCCATAAGGTGGCCTGAAATATTCAGAGTCGATCATATTAGCCGCCTGTTTAATATCTTCAAGATATTTTCTGTCATCTGTCTTCCATCCATTAAGATGGTTGAATGTATGGTTCCCGGGTTTGTGTCCTTCGGCAATAATTCTTTTGTAAATATCAAAGTGCTCTTTTACATTTTTTCCAATACAAAAGAAAGTCGCTTTAGCGTCATACTTCTCTAACTCATCTAATACATAGAAAGTTACCTCTGGAGTTGGGCCGTCATCAAATGTGAGGTATATTATGTTTTCGCTCGTTTTTACATCCCACAGACATTCAGGGTACAATTTTTTAATAAAGACAGGCGTTTTTGTAAGGTAAAACATGTAAGAAAAATAAATCTTTTTAATGAATTAAACCCTATGAACAGAATACTGTCTTAAAATTCATTAAAAATTATTTATTAAAACCCACTTTATGAGACTAAAAAACCATTTGATCGCTTTCGCGATAGTATCTTTTTCAATAGGATTTACTTCCTGTAAAAAAAATAATAATAGCACATCAGCGGATACCACTACTGAAACAAAAGCCCAGGCCGACGACCAGAGCTTTTTTTCAAATGAAACCGATATCGCTACAAATGATGCTAATGCATCTTTTGACGCCTATGGCGGGTCCTCGGTTCAGACGCCTGTAGGTATTGAAACACCGCCGGGATTTGCGCTACCTTGTGATGCGACCGTTACTGTTGACACGGCCAGTAGCCAGCACACGATCACAATTGTATATAAAGGTAATAGCTGTGACCTAAGAAGAACAAGAACCGGCACTATCGTCATTTCATTTGCTCAGGGCTTTAGGTGGAAAGAAGCAAATTCAGTTTTAACCATTCAGTTTACAAACTTTAAAGTAACCCGTAATGCAGATGGCAAAAGCGTTGTTATAAATGGTACAAGAACCATTACAAATGTTTCGGGAGGACTTTTGAAAGACCTCGCTACAACAGACAGCATCGTTCATAAAATCGATGACACAAATATGTCGGTTACGTTTGATAATGATAAACAACGCAATTGGGAAACTCATTTTAACCGCGTATTTAAATACAATAATGGTATTGTGATCTCAACCACTGGCTCTGTAGCCGGAACTAACAGGTTTGGAAATGCATTTAATACGACTATCACCGAACCGTTAGTCGTAAGCCAAAGTTGCGATTTTAACCTGGTTAGTGGCCAGGTACAACATTCCGGTCCAAAAGTAACCTCTACGGTAACATTCGGACTTGACTCGTCAGGTAATCCAGTAAGCAATTGCCCGGTTCTTCTTTACTACAAAGCGGTTTGGACTGGTCCCAATGGTACATCACTTACATATATAGGAGTATATTAATTTAGCAATTCTTAAGAAATAAAATTCTGAAAAGCCACAGCTACTTAACTGTGGTTTTTTTATTTTACAGGTTTCATACAGGTCATATCTCTCTTATCTTTGTAACATGAAAAAGGTTAGAGTAAGATTTGCACCGAGTCCAACCGGAGGCTTGCATCTAGGCGGCGTCCGCACAGCTTTATACAATTATCTATTTGCAAAAAAACACGGTGGTGATTTTATCTTAAGAATTGAAGATACAGATCAAAGCCGTTATGTGCCAGGAGCAGAACAATACATCACAGAATGTTTAAAATGGTGCGGTATTGAGCCAGATGAAGGCCCGCATAAAAAAGGCGACTACGCACCCTACCGGCAAAGCGAAAGAAAAGACCTGTATAGAAAGTATGCGGAAGAACTTGTAAAAAAGGGCCATGCCTATTATGCTTTTGATACACCTGAAGAAATTGAATCATTACGAGAAAAATTAAAATCAGAAGGAAAAAGCAATCTTCAATATGGTTATCATGTACGGAACGATATGCGAAACTCGCTTTCACTTCCGGCCGAAGAAACAGCTGCATTATTGAAAATAAATTTTCCTCATGTAATTCGTATTAAAATTGAACCCAACGAGTTTGTATATTTCAAGGATATGATACGGGGGGACATTGAAATGGATACAAATAGTGTTGACGACAAAGTTTTAATAAAAGCAGATGGTATGCCTACCTATCATCTTGCTGTTGTTGTTGACGATTATCTCATGAAAATAACGCATGCTTTCCGGGGCGAGGAATGGCTGCCAAGCGCACCAGTTCACATCCTGTTATGGAAATATCTCGGATGGGAACATCACATGCCTGAGTGGGCGCATTTTCCATTAATTTTAAAACCCGATGGCAACGGCAAACTTAGTAAGAGGGACGGGGACCGCCTTGGCTTTCCAGTATTTGCCATGCAATGGACTGACCCTAACACCGGCGATGTATTAAAGGGATTTAAAGAACTTGGTTTTTTGCCCGGGGCTTTTATAAACTTGCTTGCCGTGCTGGGTTGGAACGACGGAACCGAAAAGGAAATTTTTTCGATGGATGAATTAATTGAAACATTTTCAATTGAAAGAGTTCATTCAAGTGGTGCAAAATTCGATTTCGATAAAGCAAAATGGTTCAATCACGAATGGATAAAGAAGTCACATTCTTCAGATTTAAAATCGATCGTCAATGAAGTATTTCTTGAAAACGGTATCGCCATACACGATGACAAACAATTGTTGCAAATCATTGATCTCGTAAAAGACCGATGTACGCTACTTACAGATTTTTGGGAACAGGCAAGTTTCTTTTTTGTGAGACCCGTTGACTTGGACACTGCTTCAATTTTGTCAAAATGGAATGAAAGCAAAAATCTCTGTTTTAATGAATTAGCCAGGAGTTACGAATTTATAAACTTGTGGAATGAAACAGAAACAGAACATGTTTTTAAAGAAATAGTAGCAACGAATCAATTGAAGCCCGGAGAACTCATGTTGCCTTTACGAATTATGTTGGTAGGTAAAAAAACTGGGCCGGGAGTTTTCGATATAGCTTCTGTATTAGGCAAAGAAGAAACCATAGGAAGAATACAACATGGCCTGTCGCTTTTAAATCAAAAAACATAACGGCTGCTTTGTAAAAAAGCCCTTTTATCTTTATAACATGGCAGTACAAAAAAAAATTGGCGCAGATAATATTTCATCCAAGCAAAGACCTATAAGAGTTCTTGTTGCCAAGGTTGGCCTGGATGGTCATGACCGCGGCGCCAAGGTGATCGCAACTTCACTTCGTGATGCAGGTATGGAAGTTATTTATACCGGCCTTCGGCAAACGCCTGAAATGGTTGTGAATGCTGCGTTGCAGGAAGATGTTGATGCAATTGGGGTAAGCATCTTATCAGGCGCTCATAATACAGTATTTCCAAAAATATTGCAACTGCTCAAAGAAAAAAGAATGGATGATGTCTTGTTAACTGGTGGCGGTATTATTCCTGACGATGATATGAAAACGTTGAACGAAATGGGTGTTGGAAAATTATTTTCTCCTGGCACGCCAACAAGTACCATTGCAGAATATATAAAGGATTGGGTGAAAGAACACAGGGCTTTTTAATTGTATGTCAATCGTAAATACTTTCCTGGAAAAAATTAATTACCGATATGTATCAGACACTTTTAACCGACCAGGAAAATGGAATATTTACTATTACCATTAACCGACCCGAAAAATTAAATGCACTCAATAAAACAGTTTTAGATGAACTTGAACAGGCGATGCAAACTGTTTATGATGACAGAACGATTAAAGCGACTATCATAACAGGCCAGGGAAATAAAGCATTTATTGCAGGCGCAGATATAAGTGAATTCATAGAGTTAAGCGACGCCGCGGGTGAAGCATTAGCGGGAAAAGGGCAGCAGCTTTTTTTTTAAAATTGAAAATTGCCCCAAACCTGTTGTTGCCGCGGTTAACGGTTTTGCATTAGGCGGAGGGTGCGAACTCGCAATGGCATGCCATTTTAGATTGGCCAGTGATAGTGCAAAATTTGGCCAGCCTGAAGTAAACCTTGGATTAATTCCAGGATATGGGGGTACTCAGCGTTTAACCATGCTCGTTGGTAAAGGGAAAGCTATGGAATTAATGATGACAGGAAATATGATAAATGCAGCTGAAGCCAAAGAACTTGGCCTTGTAAATCATGTAACGTCCGCAGAAAATCTTCTTGAAAAAACAAGGGAGATAGTTAACATCATACTTACCAAATCTCCCATTGCTGTTTCAAAAGTAATACAGGCCGTTAATGCATGTTGTGATAGCAGCACCAATGGCTTTGATAAAGAGATAAAATTATTTGGGGAAGCATTTTCGTCTGTCGATAAAAAAGAAGGAACCGCCGCTTTTATAGAAAAAAGAAAGCCTCTCTTTACAGGAAACTGATTGTTTAAAAAGATATAAATCTTGCCAATTGTTGCGTTAACTTTGGGAAAATGAAGATGGCAATAATAGACAGAGTTTTTTTGTTATTATTATCAGTAATAATTTTGTTTACTGCTTTTTGGATTTTTCATACACATACTGTTTTAGAAAACGATGGCCCCCCAACAAATGTAGTTCGCTTGTTTGATCTTAATAATGATCTCCTGTACAATATTGTTACGATTTTTTCTATTATCTTATTGTTACTTTCCAACATTTTTTACTGGCGAACTGGCAATGGAATTTATTTTTTATGGAGTGTTTTTTATTTTATGGCCGGCGTTATATCGTTAGCCATACTCGAAAATGCCCGGTTTCATTATACGAAGCAAAATGGACTATGGAATGGCAAATTTTCGTCCGGTTTTGTTGTTTCAGTCTATTTAATATTGATTGTAATTGCTTTAACCATAGTCAACCTCTTAATTATGATTTATTTGAGAAGAAGAACAATAGCAAAACGAAAAAAATACGAACGGTTGTTTGACCGGAGCACAGGCAAATTGAATTAACTGTTTGGTTTAACTACATAATAACAATAAAAAATAAAATGGAATACAGAATAGAAAAGGACACGATGGGCGAAGTGAAAGTTCCCATAACGGCTTATTACGGAGCACAAACCCAGAGAAGCGTTGAAAATTTTAAAATTGCGCAGGACATTAACCGAATGCCTAAAGAAATTATCAGTGCATTTGCTTATCTAAAAAAAGCGGCAGCCATTACAAATTTTGATGCAGGTGTTTTATCCAAAGAAAAATGTGAACTCATTGGCAAAGTTTGCGATGAGATTCTTGAAGGCAAGCTGGATAATGAGTTTCCTCTTGTAGTATGGCAAACCGGAAGTGGAACACAAAGCAATATGAATGTAAACGAAGTAATCGCTTATCGTGGCCACGTATTAAACGGAGGCAGACTTACTGATAAAGAAAAAATACTTCATCCTAATGATGATGTGAATAAATCGCAATCAAGCAATGATACTTTCCCGACAGCTATGCATATTGCAGCTTACACAATTCTTAATAAACTTGCCATACCTGCAATTGAAAGTCTAAGGGATACATTGACTGCAAAGGCAAAAGAATTTATGCCAATTGTAAAAATTGGTCGCACTCATTTTATGGATGCCACACCCCTAACGCTTGGCCAGGAATTCAGCGGCTACGCTTCTCAGCTAGAGCATGGATTAAGAGCAATTAAAAATACATTGCCGCATTTGAGTGAGCTTGCCCTGGGAGGTACGGCTGTAGGAACAGGAATAAATACTCCACCCGGTTATGCAAGAAATGTTGCAGAAACAATTGCAGAGCTCACAGGCCTGCCTTTTGAAACTGCGGAGAATAAATTTGAATCTCTTGCCGCACATGATGCGATTGTAGAAGCGCATGGAGCCTTAAAAACAGTGGCGGTAAGTCTCATGAAAATTGCCAACGATATCAGGATGTTATCGTCAGGACCACGCAGTGGTATCGGAGAAATCCATATTCCTGATAATGAGCCGGGTTCTTCCATTATGCCAGGTAAGGTAAACCCTACACAATGCGAAGCCCTAACTATGATTGCTGCGCAGGTAATGGGCAACGATGTGGCAATAAGCATCGGAGGCGCTACGGGCCATTTTGAACTTAATGTTTTCAAACCAGTAATGATTTACAACTTTCTGCATAGTGCCCGCCTTTTAGGAGACGGATGCAATAGCTTCAACGAAAAATGCGCTAAAGGAATTGAACCCATCTTAGATAATATAAAAAAACATGTAGATAATTCGCTGATGCTGGTTACCGCTCTAAATACAAAAATTGGATATTACAAAGCTGCAGAAATAGCTCAAAAAGCGCACAAAGAAAATACCACTTTAAAAGAAATGGCAGTAAAACTTGGTTATGTAACACCTGAGCAATTTGATGAATGGGTAGTTCCTGCCGATATGGTGGGGAAAATATAATTCGATTCTATTTATTATTGGCGTTTCAATAAACAAAAAGCCTAAGGATTAAATCTTCTTACGCTTTTTGTTTTTGGTGATCGGGAAAATCAAAAAACTATTTGACAATAAACTTTTCTGTTGAACAATTAATCTGGTAAGCGTTATACAATTTAAGGATATACATTCCTCCAGTAAGCTTCTGAACATTTATAGAAAAATAGTCATTATTGCTTTTTCCCGAAAGGACCATTTTACCAGTTGCATCATAAATTTTATATTGTAACGGCTTGATTTCGTTTCTTATACTTTTCACACTCAAAATAACGCTTGCCGGGTTGGGCGAAATTATAATCGAAGTATTTCTTATGTAAGCATGCAAAGAATCATGTACTAAGTTTAGCAATGGCCCTGTATAAGTAAACTCAAGAATTCTTCCGGCATTTGCAGGAGGAGTCCCGCCACCATTGTATGACCCCGTTGGTCCACTAGTTTGTCCCGAAATATCGCATGCTACATAAATTCTTAATCCGTCTGGTGAAATACAAAGGTCCCGGTATCTGCCCTGCCCACGCATTGCAGGAATTGTGGAGCTATCAAGAACACTGGATCCTGCAGCATCAAGATGCAGACGGAAAACTCTTCCGGCTTTAAGAGACGTTACGAGTAAAGAGCGGTTCCAATTTGGAATCACATTCTTTTCATATACATCCACGCTGGAAGCCGCAACCGTCGGCCATGTTAAATAATCAGTTCCCAGCGCCCCGGGATTAAGGTCTGTAAATAAAGTATAAATTGGATCCTTTGAATTTAATGTAGCACATTGTGTTTGTTCACTTATGACGGGCTTATTCGCCAAGGTTAACCCGTTATAATTTCCATCACAAAATCCAGATAACTTCGGCCAGCCATAATTTCTTGCACTGTCAATAATATTTACTTCATCATCACTTTTATCCTGTTGCTCACTCTGGTATAAGATGCCATTGGAACCAAACGCAATACCTTGCGCATTTCTGTGGCCCCAACTCCATACAGCTGTTTTTTTTGAGTTAGCATCGGTATACGGATTATCGTTTGGGATCCATTGGTCCTGCATACTTACGTCTCCGTCGGGCTCAAGATTAAACCTCAATATTTTCCCTTCAAGTGTATCTCTGGTTTGCGCATTGTTAGTTCTGTTGGTATTATTAAATTGCCCGGCACCCATATCACCTATTGTATAAAAAAGATAATCGATACCGTTTATCCTCCCAATCTTCAATCTTCCTGAATTGTGATCATTGCTCCCATTTAAAGTCTGAATAATCGTTTGTGGGCTACTTAATGAATGCGTAACACGATCGTATGTATATCTAACTATTTTAGTTTTATAATTACAAGGCTTGTTAGTAGTATTAGCTACACAGGCGCCTCCTCCTTCGGCGGTAGTAACGTAATGATATACATACGCTATATATACCCAAGGTTTCGAAGGACTGGGCCATTCGCTGTACATGCTGGGATGAAGGGCCATTCCCATTAATCCTCCCTGTGGCCAAATAGGCGGATTGGTAAAATCTTTAAGTGCACTAATATCGATCAATTGGGTTTTCCCTCCGTCAGTAGGATTGATTCTATCAATCTTATAAGCAAAATTTTCAGTGACCCATAATGAATCGTCTGGGCCCCAGGTAAGCTCCCAGGCCGAGTTTAACTGATAGCCCGGATTAACAACACGGATGTTAAAGGGCTCATTTTGCCCAACACAGCAAATGCTGACAATTGTCAGGAAAAAGGAAAGAACGGTACATAGCTGATTTTTTTTCACGGATTTCATTCGAATAATGGTCAGAGACATGACGTTTCCGGGTCAACATTTTACAAACGAAGAATCAAAACAAATTATTTCATTCTTCGGCAAAAAAATGAGATAAGTTGTTTATTCTCTTTGCATTAGCTTTTGTATAATAAAGCAAGGTTTAAAAGCGTTTATTATAGATGCTATCCCAGAAAACTCCATTCTAATCCGATAAATACGGCAATATGAAACAATTTTATTCTGGAAAATTAAATATTGAGGCATACAGAATTTCAACGTTACCATCTTTAATCGGGGCAAAGAAAACCGTACCGGCATTTTTACTTTTATGCTGCTTTTCATCTTTAATTATTCCATTGAAATCATCTTCCCAGAAACTTGAGTTTAGTTATAGTTATTTTAATTTGACTCGCAATAATGGCGGAGGAACTTTAGAGCAGGGGGATACGATTGAGATACATGCATTAATTAAAATAAACACCTCTACTACCAATACATTTTACGTTGATACAATCCCGGTAGGCACAAAATTCGTGAACAATTCTTTAAAACTGATTACTAATGAAGGTCTTTTATATCCGGGTAGCGGACCTTATACCGATGCGAGCAATGATGATCTGGGGGTTTATGATGCCACCGTCCCGGGGATACGCGTTAATTTAGGTACCGGTGCAGCGAAGGCGCTGAATGGCGCAGGTTTTGGTAATGCAACCGGTGG
>NZ_JBMQQG010000161.1:0-40864 GCF_057362405.1 Ginsengibacter sp. | reverse complement strand
TAATGCATTACAGTGTTTCTTGAAGTTGATTGTCGTGGGCAGTAGTGATTTGAATCCAGGTGGTAACAGTTAAATAATAAAACGAGAAAAATAACCGGACGCTGAAAAATTATTTGCGTTATCAATGACCATTGTAAAAATAAAAGAGGGCTCTTTAGAAAAAGAACCCGTTAAACAGCTTACCTAAAGCTTGCTTATGAGAATTGAGTTACTGGACTTATTTTATAATAGTGTTATTTTATTCCGGGGCATTTAACAAGGTCCGAAACTTGTTAACTAATTTCCGTTCTGCGGCGGCTTTTCAATAAGATTAGTGCCACAGGCTTCTATAAACTTGTTATGTTAAAATAAAGAATGGCTTTTCAAAAAATATCTTTGGTAAAATTAATAGGTGCAGCCAACTACAACTTACTCTAATTTGGCAATTTATTATTCTATTTTAACTATGTCTCAATTTTTAAAAAATTGTGATGCTACAAACAAACTGTTTGATGAGCCGGAAATTCAATTCATGATCAATCCTGAAGGGAAAAAATCACTTGTCTATAAATTCCCTCTGATAAACGAGCGGGCTCTTGCCCGTAATTTGTTTAAAGTATTTATGAAAACTGGTAAAATTATTGAATCCACTTTCGTAACACAATCGTTTTATGCCCTGGTTGTTTTCAATAAGTAATTTGCAGGCGTGCCCGACTCTTAATTCAATTATAAATTGCGAAAATGTTTTTCTTGTGCGTGACTTAAAATAGCGACAAAAAGAATTGGGGCTAATATTGGCAACTTCTGCAATCTCTTCCAGGTGAATTTTTCCTTTAAAGTTTTTTAAAGAATATTCATAAATAGCATTGATGCGGTCATTTTCGGCATCGCCAAATTCAGGCTTAAAACCAAGAGAAGACAATGACGATAATTGCTTGCATGATGCAATAGCGGAAAGGGCTTCTATTAATAATACAATTCGTTTCGAACCCGTTGAAGTTATGAGTTGTTCCAGCAGATCGGCAACCAATAGCCTGGATTTTCCATTTACCTGTAAACCTGCTTTTGCCTTTTCCAAAATCATTTTAAGATTACTATTTTCCGGTAAAGAAAGAAAATTTTCTCCCCAGAAATTTTCAGTAAAATGAGCGACCCTTGCATCGGCAATTGCCTTGGTATTTTCTTCGAAATAAACATCATCAAATCTCCAGTAATGGGGGAGATTACTTCCTATAATCACGACATCACCCGATTTGAACCTCTTTATACTATCGCCAATAAATTGTGTTCCGTTGCCTTTTTTAAAATGAATAAGTTCAACTTCAGTATGATAATGCCAACGGTTATTTATGTGGGGATGCAGGTCCCGGCGCACACTGAACGAGTGGCCCGGCCCTTTCATAACTTTAAGCAATTGAGGTTTCATTAAGCTGAATTTACATCGAAAGTTAGCATTGCTATTTCTTTAATGCCAAATTAGCTTATTATTTATGGATGTTGAAATTAATTTCGGGTAGCCGGGTGAAATATATGAACTAACTCAACCAGCAAAATGAAACTCAGTATTTAGCAAAGAATAACAGATTTTTCATTAATGAATTGCCGGTGAAAGCCGGATGCTATTTATACATTTATACTGCCTATAAAAAATGATTCTTCTCTTTTAAGTATCCGGTAAAATGTCGGCAAGACAAGAATGCTAAAATAGTTGAATGGAAAGGCAATATCAGGTAATATCTTATTGCGGTTTAATTCTTTATTTGTCAATAGCAATATTTTCTCTCCAAAAAAAGTATTGCCTCATTAAATAAGTGTTTAAATTTAATGAAATTAATAACCTAAAAACGACTGCGGGAGGGACTACATGATATGAACAAACGAAGCTATACAATACCTATTATCCTGGTAACATCTTTATTTTTTTTATGGGGACTTGCTTATGGATTATTAGATGTTTTGAATAAACATTTCCAGGAGACTTTAAATATTACCAAGGTAAGGTCCACATTGTTGCAGGCCGCCTATTTTGGTGCCTATTTTTTAGTTGCATTGCCGGCCGGTTATTTCATGCAAAAGGTAGGCTATAGAAAAGGAATTATAACAGGCCTGCTTTTATACGCAACGGGTGCTATGCTTTTTTATCCAGCAGCGGAGAAAGAGAGTTTCACTTTTTTTCTGCTGGCATTATTTGTTTTGGCAAGCGGGTTGGCGTTTTTGGAAACTGCAGCTAATCCTTACATCACGGTACTTGGAGATCCTGCTACTTCTGAATTTCGTTTAAATCTCGCACAAAGCTTTAATGGTGTCGGTTCCTTTCTCGGGCCTATTATTGGTGGCGCATTATTTTTTGGTGATAAAGCTGCAGCAGGTTCCGGCGCACTCGATACGGTAAAATATGTATATATAGCTATTGCCGCAATTGTGTTACTGGTAGCATTTCTTTTTTTCAGAACGCCTATGCCCGAAGTTAAGGAAGAAGAATTGGTGGTTGACCGAAGCGAACATGTAGGAAAAAAATTGTTCCAACATACCCATTTCGTTTGGGCTATAGCGGCGCAATTTTTTTATGTGGCTGCGCAGGTTGGTATTGCCGCTTTGTTTATTAATTATTGTACGGAAAAAAAAGTTGGTATTGACAATGAATATGCCGCCTATTTGCTTTCGGGAAGCCTTATATTATTTACAATCGGCCGTTTTATTGGAACAGGGCTCATGAAATTTATTGCCCCGAATAAAATACTGGCCTTGTATGCATTTATTAATGTTTTATTGTGCCTTGTTGTAATAATCGTTCCCGGAATTATATCTGTTTATTCTTTGATGACTATTTTCTTTTTTGAGTCTATCATGTTTCCAACCATTTTTGCATTGGGAGTAAAAAACCTTGGGGCTTATACAAAGAAAGGTGCCTCATATATTATAATGTCAATTGTGGGAGGCGCATTAGTGCCCGTTGGAATGGGTGCTTTGGCACAATCGTATTCAACACCATTTTCTTATGTTATTCCGCTCGTATGTTTTGTGGTAGTTTTTATATTTGGTGTATATGGTTATAAAATAAAGACACATGTATGAAAAGATATTGCTTAACACTAGATTTAAAAAATGATCCTGAATTAATCACGCAGTACGAAGCGTATCATAAAGATGTTTGGCCGGAGATAAAAAATCGATAACAGATTCGGGCATTATAGCTATGCAGATTTATCGTTTCGAAACAAGGCTGTTTATGATAATGGAAGTCACAGACGATTTTAATTTTGAGGCGAAACAACTTGCGGATTTAAATAACGCAAAAGTGCAGGAGTGGGAAACGCTAATGTGGAAATTTCAGCAGCCGTTAGCGGGAAGCGCCGCAGGTGAAAAATGGAAGTTGATGAACAAAATATTTGAATTGAATTCTTAGTATAAAAATGACAGTAGATAAAACAGTGCCTTATTTAAAGATACACCCCAACGATAATGTACTCGTTGCCTTGCAGGATCTTCCTTCTGGCACAACCTTTTTATTGGACGATGGACAACTGGTTCTCACACAGGATGTGCATGCTAAACATAAATTCTTTGTGAATAATATGAATGAAGGCGACGATGTAATAATGTATGGAACGCTTGTTGGCAAAGCGCAAACAAGTATTCCAAAAGGCGGGTTAATGACAACGGCCAATACAAAACACGCGGCTGGTTCCTATGCTTACCGGGGATTTAATTATCAATGGAGGAAACCTGATGTTTCAAGATTTATCAACCGGACTTTCAATGGTTATAAACGAAGTGATGGGAGAGTGGGTACCTCTAATAACTGGTTGTTTATTCCCATGGTGTTTTGCGAGAACCGTAATCTTGATATTATAAAGGATGCATTGCAAAAAGAATTGGGTTATGCGCAGTCTGATAAGTACCATAAGTTTACGAAGCAATTGTTGGAGGCATACACGAAAGGCGAAGACGTTAGTAACATAGACTTAAGTTTACCCGCCGTAAACGAAAATCATTTTTTTAAAAATGTTGATGGGATAAAATTTTTAAATCACACCGGTGGGTGTGGAGGAACAAGAGATGATGCTGCAACCTTAAGTTCTTTACTGGCTGCCTATGCTGATCATCCCAATGTTGGCGGCGTAACCGTTTTAAGTTTGGGTTGCCAAAATCTGCAGGTGGAATATTTTTTGAAGGACCTGAAAAAACGCAGTCCTTCTTTTGACAAACCAATGTATGTTTTTGAACAACAGAAATCACAAAGCGAAGAACAATTAATAAGTGAAGCGATAAGAAAAACATTTTTGGGACTAACGGAAATTAATAAGATTGGAAGAGAACCTGCTCCTTTGAGTGCATTAACCGTAGGAGTTAAATGTGGTGGCAGTGATGGTTTTAGCGGTATCTCTGCCAATCCTGCTGTTGGTTACGCTTCTGATCTTTTGGTAGCATTAGGAGGCAAGGTGTTGTTGGCAGAATTTCCCGAACTGTGTGGAGCAGAACAGGAATTAATAGACCGATGCTTAAATGAAGACATTGCCAACAAGTTTATAAGTCTGATGGAATCCTATAATGACCTGGCAAAAAAAGTGGGTTCGGGGTTTCACATGAATCCTTCTCCGGGTAATATTAAAGATGGTTTAATTACGGATGCCATTAAATCTACAGGTGCAGCAAGAAAAGGTGGGACGTCTCCGGTTACGGATGTGCTTGATTATACGGAGCCTGCGGTTAAGCCCGGTCTAAATTTAGTTTGTACTCCCGGTAATGATGTGGAAGCCACAACAGGCAAAGCTGCGTCGGGAGCCACACTAATTCTTTTTACCACGGGCCTCGGAACACCAACGGGAAATCCGATTGCGCCCACTATCAAGATTGCCACAAATTCTAATCTTGCGAAAAGAATGAAAGACATCATTGATATCGATACCGGTGATATCATCAGCGGAAAGAAAACGATAGAAGAAATGGGTGAAGAAATATTGGAATACACCATTAAAGCCGCAAGCGGTGAAGCAGTTCCTAAAGCCGTAACCCTGGGACAGGATGATTTTATTCCCTGGAAACGAGGCGTATCCCTTTAAAGTAAATTAATATGTAATCACAATGTTTGAGTTAAATGAAAAAATAACAGTTGTTACCGGGGGGGGAAGCGGGATAGGTAAAGCAGTAGCCTTACTGTTTGCGAAACAAGGAGCGGAAGTACATGTGTTGGACCTCAATGAAACTGCCGGCAAGGCATCTGTAAACGAAATACAGCAGGCAGGTGGAAAAGCGTTTATGCATGTATGTGATGTTACAAAACAGGCAAATGTAGAACAGGTTTTTAAGGAGATTGGGACGGTGAATATTTTAGTAAACAGTGCCGGCATTTCGCATGTGGGGAGCATCGAAACAACTACGGAAGCTGATTTTGACAGGCTCTACAACGTAAATGTAAAGGGAGTTTATAACTGCCTGAGGTCTGCCGTTTCTATAATGAAAAGCAATAAATCAGGTGTAATTTTAAACCTTGCGTCAATAGCAAATATAGTTGGGCTTACAGATCGTTTTGCTTATTCAATGACTAAAGGCGCCGTCTATGCGATGACGTTATCTGTTGCACGAGATTATCTTCATGAAGGGATAAGATGTAATTGTATTTCTCCTGCAAGGGTTCACACACCTTTTGTGGATGATTTTATTAAAAAGAATTATCCCGGTAAGGAAAACGAAATGTTTGAAAAATTATCCCGGAGCCAGCCTATAGGCCGTATGGCTGAACCTCGTGAGATTGCTGGCCTAGTTTTATATTTATGTTCTGATGAAGCGTCTTTTATTACAGGTTGCGATTACCCGATTGATGGTGGGTTTGTTAAATTGAATAGCTAATCTCTTTCCCACAGTTCAAAGTACTCCAGGGGGAAGAAGCAATTATAAAAAAATACATTATGAAACTGATACGTTTTGGCGGGTTCAATAAGGAAAAGCCCGGAGTTATTATTGACAATGAATATTATGATGCTTCGTCTTTTGGTGAAGATTACAATGAACATTTTTTTGAAACGGAAGGGTTGACCCGTTTGCAAAAGTTTATAGAATCAGGAAAAGATAGTTTGCCCCGGCTTTCAAAAGATGTGCGTTTAGGCTCGCCTGTTGCCCGGCCTTCAAAAATAATTTGTATAGGATTGAACTATGCTGACCACGCTAAGGAAACAAAAGCAGCTATCCCCGCAGAACCGATTATTTTCTTTAAAGCCACCACAGCTTTATGCGGGCCTTTTGATGATGTAATTATTCCAAAGAACTCGACCAAATCAGATTGGGAAGTAGAGTTGGCGGTCGTGATTGGCAAGAAAGCCTCTTACGTTGATGAAGGGGAAGCACTTGATTATGTAGCGGGCTATTGTTTACATAACGACTTAAGCGAGCGGGCATTTCAGATAGAACGAAACGGACAGTGGGTAAAAGGAAAGAGTTGTGATACGTTTGCACCTCTTGGTCCTTTTATGGCGACGAAAGATGAAGTGGCCAATACTGACAATCTGCGTTTATGGCTTACCGTTAACGGAAAGATGATGCAGGATGGAAATACGGCTAATTTTATATTTAGAATACCCTTCCTGGTTTCTTATGTCAGCCAGTTTATGACGCTGCTACCGGGTGATGTAATTTCAACAGGCACTCCCGCCGGAGTAGGCCTTGGCATGAACCCGCCTTTGTATTTAAAACCGGGCGATGTAATGGAATTGGGCATTGATGGCTTAGGCACTTCCAAACAAAATGTAAAGGCATATGCCACGAATTGATTCACATCAGCATTTCTGGAAATTTGATCCAATAAGAGATGCCTGGATTACTGATGATATGTCGACGATACGGAAAGATTTTTTTCCGGAGGAACTTCATCCAATCTTAGTCGCTAATAACTTCGAAGGATGCGTTACTGTTCAATCCGATCAATCTGAAAATGAAAACGCTTTTCAATTGGCTAACGCCGACAAATTCGATTTTATAAAAGGAATTGTGGGCTGGGTTGACCTCCGGGCCAAGAATATCGGCGAGAGGCTTTCTTATTATAGCCAGTTTAAAAAGTTGAAAGGCTTTCGCCATGTTTTACAGGGTGAGGCACAAAGAGACCTGATGCTGCAACCGGATTTCTTAAATGGAATCAGTGTGTTACAGGAATTTAATTATACCTATGATATCCTTATCTATCCAGACCAGCTTAGATTTATAAAGGAATTCGTCTCCCGGTTTCCTGAACAAAGATTTGTTGTTGATCATCTGGCTAAACCTTATATAAAAGACGGAAAGATTGATCAATGGAAAAAGGAAATTAAAGAGGTTGCTGAGTCTGAAAATGTGTTTTGCAAAATATCGGGTTATGTAACAGAAGCTGATTGGCACAATTGGAAACAGGAGGACTTCCGGCCTTATTTTGACGTTATCGCAAATGCCTTTGGTATTGATCGTATTATGTTTGGATCTGACTGGCCGGTATGTTTGCTGGGTGGCAATTATAGTGACATTTTGAATATTGCGACAACGTACTTTTCTGCTTTTTCAAAAGACGAACAGGATAAAATTTTCGGCGATAATGCAATTAAATTTTACAATTTATAAATATGGATCTGCAATTAGAAGATAAAGTGATCATCGTTACCGGCGGTGCCAAAGGAATTGGCGAAGGCATTGTGAGAGTATTGGCTGCTGAAGGTGCTATAACGGTTATCGTTGGACGCAATGAAGATGACAATTTAAAACTGTGCAACGAATTAGCCTCTGCTGCAACTGATATATTCCAGGTAGTGGCGGAATTAAGTAACCCGGCAGAATGTGAAAAAGCGGTAAATGAAGTAATAAAAAAGTACGGGCGAATCGATGGCCTGGTAAACAACGCTGGGCAAAATGATGGGGTGGGATTGGAGAATGGTAACTATGAAAAATTTATGCTGAGCCTTCATAAGAATTTAATTCATTACTATTTGATGGCACACTTTGCTTTGCCGGAATTAAAAAAGCAAAAAGGTTCCATTGTAAACATTAGCTCCAAGACCGCAGAAACCGGGCAGGGTAACACATCTGCCTACGCTGCGTCTAATGGTGGCCGTAATGCCTTAACAAGAGAGTGGGCCGTAGAATTATTACCTTATGGAATTAGAGTCAACGCTATTGTAGTAGCCGAATGCTGGACACCCCTTTATGAAAAGTGGATACAAACCTTGCCCAATCCCGAAGAAAAACTGAAGGAGATCACTTCAAGAATTCCTTTTGAAAACCGTATGACAACCAAAGAGGAAATCGCCAACATGGTTGCATTTCTTTTATCAGAAAAATCAAGCCACACCACCGGGCAATTAATTCATGTCGATGGCGGATATGTGCATTTGGATAGGGCTTTATAAATATCTGGGGCTGAACTAAAAGCGAATCGCTTCAAAAAGCACGGAGTCATATAATATGTAGCAGTAATCTTGGTAATGAGTAATACCTGAATTAATGTCGCTGCAATTTTTTTTTAAAGCGTGAAAGTCACATGCGCCATTCCCTTGAATTTTAATTGGGTCTGGCCTTCCGCAAAATTTTGCGCTATGGGTAACTGGCCGTTTAACCCCAGGCTTATATTTCGGAAATTAAACTCGACGCCCATTATAGCGTTGGTGGCATTACTACCCGTGTATTTAACGATCTTACTGTTAAATACATTTCCCATCACATTTTCGTAACCTACTCCGGCATTGGGAGAAATACTCATTTTTTTAACCGCAATGCGATAATAAGCAATTGCATTTGATGAAAACTTGTTACCATATCTATATCCCTGTCGGTTAGCGGTATTTATTTTATAGTTGAGAGATGTATTTATTCCAAAGTTTTTTACCCTAAGGTTATACACCGCATTAACCAGAAAATCCGTGCTGCCTGTGCCTAATTCTGCGTTTACATCTGCAACAGAAAAATCGGGATTATTCAAATCGAGGTTAAAGGAACCTGTGGCAAGTTTAATGCCTCCTCCCAGCCACAATTGCTGCTGCACGACTTTTCTTTTTGCCGTCAGTGATGTTTTGCGAAATACATTGTATTGGCCGATAATGGTAATGTCTCCCAAACCGTTAGGTGTGGATATTCCGTCATCATCAATTTGTTTGTTCATGTAATAAGGAATAAACCCGAGAACCTGGAAATTTCGTCCGATGTTGGCTCCGCCCCATATTTCCATGGTGTTATAATAGTTAGTGCTGAATTGTGAGGGGTCGCTGAACAAAATGGTGTGATATTTCGCGTAATTATAACGTACTCCCATAAACGCAGTCTGGAAATCAGGGAATAAGCCCATATAAGTATTGGTGCCACCGCATCCGCAAATTGGGCAGGCGAAACTACCTGATGTAAAAAATATTATTGTAAAAAATAAAACAATCCTCTTCATAAGAATTTGCCTTCAATTTGTGTGATGATAAAAGTATTAATCTTTATGTTCTGTAAAAATTTTATGTTTCATTACTGCAGCTATGCCTGCGGCCCGCTGTTTTGCGAGGTCGGCATTTTTCCCTTCAAATAATTCATCGGTTGTTTCATTAAAAAGTCTTATCCAACGATCAAATTGCTCTGTAGCAAGGTTTATTTTTTTATGGATATGGGTATGTAATGTCATCGGGTTACCTGTGTAACCACCGGTTTGGAAAATAGCGTTTTCCCAAAATTGGCGCATTGCCGGCAAGTGAGTAGTCCAATTAACAGGAATCAATACATTAAAAACGGGCCCCAAAATCTCATCAATTCTCACTTTCTCATAAAATGTATTTACCAGAGTTTCTACGTCGGCCTTATTTTCAATATCTGTCTTCATATAATATATCACTTATTCAATGCATTGATAGTGCAATTTTACGACTGTCTCGCAATCTCTTTTATGCGCTTAATCATATCTGAAAATAAAGAGTTTTGCATCCTTGCATTAACTTTATAGATCCAGCTGATAATCATTACTTTCTTCCTGTTTACTTTCTTAATCGATTTCATAAATATGATTTTAATCATTCGATAAGCTGCCGAGAATCATTTTGGAGATAAATGCGGGATGATAGCTTTGAACCCATTGAAAAAACATCAAAAATGATAAATACCGATTTACTCATCGCGTGGGGGGCCGCTTTTAAAAAGGTTCAGGCGGGCGAAATAATATTCAGTGAGGGAAGTGAAGCTCAATTTTATCACCAGCTGGAAAGCGGGATTATAAAATGGGTAAATATTGATGAAGCCGGAACAGAATTTATACATAATATAATTACAGCCGGCGAAAGTTTTGGGGAGCTGCCCCTATTTGACGACCAGCCTTACGCAGCCTCTGCAGTTGCTGATGTAGACAGTGTGATTTTACGTTTGCACAAATCGACTTTCAGGCAATTGCTGCATGAAAACCCTGACATACTTTTTTCATTTACAAAATTGATGGCAGAAAGATTACGTTATAAGTTTTTTATTTCGAAACAGGTTGCTGCACATAAACCTGAACAAACTTTAAGTTCATTACTTAATCATTTTAAAAAATCAAATCTCCACCTTTGCCCAGACTGCAGCCAATTAAAATTAACGAGGCAACAACTCGCAAGCATGACGGGAATGCGGGTGGAAACGGTAATTAGAACAATGCGCAGTATGCATGAACAGGGAAGACTAAAAATTAAAGGAGGCAAGGTCTATTGTTAGCCAACATTTGTTACTGTCCTTTTTTGGCCTTAGCGGCAGTCTATCATAAATCTTTTAATTTCCAATTGCCCATTAACTTTTGCCCTTTGATTAATATTTTTAAACCCCTTCTTTTTAAGGAAATATCCGGGTGCCTTTTTGTATGTTCGTCTATGCTTTTCCGATAGCTGGCAATGATATTTTGGTAGGATAATATGCCAATAACATTATTATTTTCCCTTGTTAAAACCGGCAGAACATCTAAATTTTCGTGCGCCATTAGCTCCACCGCAGTTCGCAAGCTGTTGTCAACAGCTACAGAAATGTTTCTCCGTTTAATAAGTGTTCCAACAAGAGTATCAGCTTTGTGAATTTTATTGAATAAATTAGATGAACTTACAATGCCTTTGTATTCACCGTTTACATTGGAAACTATAAAGTAATTGCGGCCATATTCAGGTTCGTCACCAAGCCAATCCAATACTTCACTAATACTGCTATCCTCGCTAATGATTAATCCATTCTTTTCCATTACCTGTTCAACAGTAACCTTTTCTAAAATATCAGGCTCATAAGAATCGGGAGTTTTTACGCCCCTCCGGGAAATTTTCTCTGTCATGATGGTGCTTTCCATAAGAAAGTAGGATACGATATAAGACGCTCCGCAAGTTGCCAATAAGGGCAATAATGCATTTGATTGACCTGTTGATTCAATGGCAAAGATGATAGAGGTTAAGAATGCCCTGGATGCGCCGGCAAATAAAGCTGACATTCCAACTAATGCGGCAAGTGGTAAAGTGACGCCGGATGAAGGAAACATATAAAGTACAAGACTACCCAATAAGACCCCTGCAGCACCGCCGATTGTCAGCAAAGGGGCCAGCGTTCCGCCCGATGTACCGCTAGCTAAAGCAATGGCCCAGGAAATAAATTTAAGGATGCATAGATTCAGTATTATATGCATTGAAAGATTAACGGAAAGTACGTCTGTAATGTTAGTATATCCTACGCCAAGGGTACGAGGAGCAAAATATCCGATGACACCAACTGCCAAACCGCCAATGGCGGGCCACCACATCCAATGTATCGGTAGCTTTTCAAAACCGTCTTCGATCAAATACACGATTTTAGTAACACCAACAGAGAGAAGTCCGATCAAAATGCCCATTACGCTATAGGCAACGAGGGAAGTATTAGATGGCGCTTCAATAAATTTATTCATGGCGAAAACCGGGGCCGTACCAAACAATAAGTGATGGCCGGCTGCACCTGTAATACAGGCCAGGGCAACGGGAATTATTGAGCGGGGAGAAAATTCAAACAATAAAAGTTCAATGGCTAAAAAGATGGCTGCAACAGGGCTTCCAAAAATTGCAGCCATGCCAGCCGTTGAACCTGCAGCTAATAATATTTTTCTTTCGTTATGGGTTATTTTTAATAATTGCCCCAATGTGCTGCCTAATGCGCCTCCCGTTGCAATAATAGGACCTTCTGCCCCAAATGGCCCACCTGTGCCTATAGCAATAGCCGATGAAATTGGTTTTAAATAAGTAATCGTTGGTTTGATTTTACTTTGGTTGGTTAATATTTGTTCCATCGCTTCAGGTATGCCATGGCCGCGTATCGCTTTGGAGCCGTATAAAGCCATCAGTCCAACAATTATTCCTCCAACTACCGGGACAATAATTACGCCGATACCGAGTAAGTTGTTTACAGGAGTTGAATGAGCGATAGACCAGTTTCCATAAAAAGATATATTGGTAACCAGGTTAATTAAATAAATGAGGAATTTTGCAATAAAGCTGATGCAAACCGCTACAAATACAGATAACAGGGATATAATAAGCAATCTCTGCTTATGTACGGATGCCGGCGGAGTAATATTTTCTGCCTCGAGAGTTGGCTGTAATGAAATTGAAATAGGGATTCCATTTTCAGGTCTTTCATATTTTTTCATGAAGTAATTCTAGTGTTGTCAAAGAACAAAAATATGATATAAATCATATTTTGTATCTATATTTAAATATTAAATTGATGGATAATACCATCTGGATTCAAAACTTACAGAGAAAAAGATTTTCTTACAATATGAAAAAAGCTGGTAATAGTTGTAATCTGAAAACTTGTTTTTTGTGCAGGAATTGTTTAAAACACTGGTTGCCCGCTGTGGAAGCGAATAAGCAAAATTTGGATTTTAAGAAAGGGCAAAAAATTTTTGAAGAAGGGAACGCAGTAATGGGGATCTATTTTTTGTTCAACGGGAAAGTGAAAGTGCATAGGAGATGGGGAAAGGAAAAGCAACTTATTTTGCACTTTGCAAAAGAAGGCGACATAGTCGGGTATCGCGGGCTGGGAAATCAAAAAGTATATCCTGTGTCGGCAACGGCTTTGGGGGATGTTACAGTCTGTTTTATAGATATTCCATTTTTTGAAACAACCTTACAGGCCAATCCCCGGCTTACTTACACGCTTATGCAATTTTATGCCAACGAATTGCAACATGCGGAGAGAAGAATCGGAAACCTTGTTCATCTGGATGTAAAATCCCGTGTTGCAGAAACACTGTTGATGTTGAAGCGGGATTTTGGTGAAAACGAAAACGGACACATAAATATCACCTTGACAAAACAAGACCTGGCTTCTTATGCTGGCACTACTTACGAAACATTTTTCCGGATGATTACTGAATTGGAAAAAGAAAAAATTGTTCGTTTATCCGGAAAGGCTATTGCTATAGTAAAAGAGAAAAAGCTGGAAAAATTAATTGGATAGTACATCTTCAACCAAAACAATGCGACCATAATTGAATGTTCTTGAAGTTGCTTATTAAACAAGTATCTGCGATTATCATTAAGCCAATATCGAATAGTAATTCTTAAATTGACGCAGATTTTTTATGAATATTCATCAGGAGCAGACCAAAAAATAAAATAAAAGCCGCAGCTAAAAGTGCTTCATTCATGTACGGTACCGAAGTATAGTTTAAATCGGCAATGCCCTGTACTAAGAGGAATATTTCATTGATAATAATCCCCGCAACGAAAATAATCATCCCTGTCTTTCTAATTTTAGTGAGAGGGAAATAGTTATACGCGATACCATAAGTTGCAATAAAAAGCGATACAACTCCAAGTAATACCAAATGCAAATATCCAATCACTATTGGCCTGAAGCCATACGTGAGGTAGCTTAGAGATGGAATGGCAGATGCCGCTTGTAGTAGTAATTTTATACTATAGGCTATTGCGCAGAGAATAAATAAAATCCTCGTGAAAGAATTTAAATGAGATTTTATGCGGTTTTGATATCGCTTTGTTGCCGTTAGAATAACGATCCATCCGGCGAGCTGTGCAAGTCCTGCCAATGCAACCAGGATATATATCCAAAATGGCATAGGTATCCACAAAGCCGATAAAAAATAGGCCGGCACACATGCAAACATGAAAAGGTAATAGGCAGTTTTCAGTTTCTTATCCGGAACGTCGTATAGTCTTAACCGATAGGAAAGAAATCCCATGCATGCAAATAAAAACCATCCGTTATATTGAAAATGAAGGAAAAAATATATGGCGGCCACGTAGAGGTTTTGAAAACCGCTTTTTGAGGCCATCAGGTAGGCCAGGGTAAAAGGACCAATTGAAGACAAAACATTGAAAAAAATCGCTGCCTTAAAGAATAACTTTTCAACCGATGGTTTAGCGATCCTATTTAAGTCTTTCCAAAATTGAACAGTAAAGGCATATCCTGCAAAAATAGAGGCTGTTGAAAAAATGATGGATCCGGTGTCGTAACCTTCAAAAGGAAAAGTAAATAACATTCCGTAAGCCGTAAGCAGATTAGCCCACAGTATCCAACGGTATTTTGGAAACTGGTTGGTCGCCGTATTATCGGATAGATATTTTACCATTAAGGCCATTAAGGCCTGGGTGACCCAGCCCGAGAACGCAAAATGAGAATGGGCGTGTAATAAAAATTTTTGATCAACAAACGGTAACGAGTATACGATTTTGTAACGCAGTATACATCCCAGGGCTCCCACCAACATTAAATTGAAAAAAGAGACTGACAGCCATTTTTGTAATGAACGATCCATATAAGGGGCAAAGTAAAACCGGAATAAGTTTTTGTTATATGATTGCAATCATAATTGCTTCAAAAAGAGCGACCTTCTTATAAAGACAAAATGTTCCACCAGGCACCGGAGGATCGAAAATCAAATGGTTTTTCGTAACAATTATTTTTTTATGATTCTTATTAGATACAGGGATGATCTTTATCATATTCTACATATAGAAAAAAAACATTGGTCTTAGGAAACCCTGTCCAGGCAGGACCTTTAAGAAATTTACATTCATTGTCCGTCGCCCGCCTATCAAATAGAATTTTCATTTATGATTGTACGCATAAAATGCTGATGCGTGCCATGGTAATATTGTGTCATCAATCAATACAAAATATAAAAAAGTAAATAATATGAAAAAACTCATCTATTTAGGCGTGATAGCGCTAATGGCTGTTGCTTGTAATAATTCAAATAGTGATAGCAGCAAAAGTGAGGAGCCGGCAGTTACTCCGACAGAGACGTCAGGCGGCAATCCTTCTTATGATCCAAAACGCGGAGAAGGCCCATTTACTAAAGTTGACGTAAGTGCTAATCTTGATGTGGCAAAGGCTGATGCGGGACAAAAAGTATATACTGTAAAATGTAGTGCCTGCCACAAATTGACCGACGAAAAATTAGTAGGGCCGGGATGGAAAGGTGTTACCAGCAGACATACTGCCGAGTGGATTATGAATTTTGCATCTAACCCTGACGACATGCTAACAAAAGATCCAAAGGCACAGGCAATGCTGGAAATATGCCTCGTTCGTATGCCCAATCAAAACTTAGTGGGCGATGATGCCCGGAATGTATACGAATTTATGCGTAAGAACGACGGGGTGAAATAATAATATTATAAAAAACAATTCAAAATAAAATGAAAAAGAAATCATACCTGCTTTATGCCGTGGTAGCCGCTTTCATGGTAACTGGTTTTTATTCCTGCAAACCTAAAAATACTTCAGATGCGATAAGCGGTGACGCTGCACAAAGAGTATATGTAGCTCCCGGGAAATATGATGAGTTTTACAATTTTGTTTCCGGTGGATTCAATGGTCAAATGTCCGTGTACGGGTTACCGTCAGGCAGACTGCTGAAAATTATTCCCATATTTTCAGTGTTTCCGGAAAACGGTTATGGCTACAGTGAAGAAACCAAGCCAATGCTGAACACCTCTCACGGTTTTGTTCCCTGGGACGATCAACATCACCTGGAGCTCTCTCAAACTAATGGAGAGATAGATGGCCGCTGGATATTTGCCAATGCCAATAATACACCCCGCGTAGCAAGAGTTGACCTTACTACTTTTAAAACAGCAGAGATAATGGAATTGCCGAACAGCGCAGGAAATCACTCTTCTCCATTTATTACAGAAAATACTGAGTACGTAATAGCGGGTACACGCTTTGCTGTACCCGCAGATAATGCTAACGGTGATGTACCCATTAATACTTACCGCAAAAACTTTAAAGCTTCAATAAGTTTTATCAGCGTAAATAAGGATTCCGGTAACATGAAAATTGCCTTTCAGTTAAGAGTGCCTCCGGTTGATTTTGATTTAAGCCATTCTGGTAAAGGCCCATCACATGACTGGTTTTTCTTTTCCTGTTATAATACTGAACAAGCCAATACTTTGCTGGAAGTAAATGCATCGCAGCGTGATAAAGATTTTATCCTCGCTGTAAACTGGAAAAAATTAGAAGAGCTCGCAAAAGAAGGGAAGGGGAAAACTGAGGCAGTTGAATATGCGCACAATGTCTATAATGAAAGTACGCATAGCGCCACTTCTACTATTGAAAAGCAAGTACTTGTTTTAGATGCAAAAGATTTGCCTGGTATATGTTATTTTATTCCCTGCCCCAAATCACCTCACGGATGTGACGTAGACCCAACAGGAGAATACATTGTAGGCAGTGGAAAATTAGCAGCTTTAATTCCTGTATTCAGTTTCGAAAAAATTCAAAAAGCTATTGCTGATAAAAAGTTCATTGGTGATTATGAAGGTATACCCGTAATTGAATACGAAGCTGCTTTATATGGTGAAGTTAAAAAGCCCGGCTTAGGCCCGTTACATACTGAATTTGATGGCCGCGGAAATGCAATCACTACTATGTTTGTTTCATCCGAGATTGTAAAATGGAACATAAAAGATTTAAAGGTAATTGACAGGCAGCCTACATATTATTCTCCTGGCCACTTATGTATTCCCGGTGGTGATTCCAGGAAACCTAATGGTAAATATGTAATTGTTTATAATAAGATTACCAAAGACAGGTACTTGCCAACAGGCCCTGAATTAGCGCAGGCAGCTCAGTTGTTTGATATCAGTGGCGATAAAATGAAATTGTTATTGGACTTTCCAACCGTAGGCGAACCGCATTATGCGCAGGCCGTTGCAGCTTCGCTGATAAAGGATAATTCTGTAAAGTTTTTTAAGATAGACGAAAATAAAAGTCCTTATGTAACTAAAGGAGAATCCGAAGCAAAAGTAGTTCGCACCGGGAAAAGGGTTGATGTTTATATGACCATGATACGCTCTCACTTTGTCCCGGATAATATAGAAGGTATAAAGATGGGCGACCAGGTTTATTGGCATCTCACTAACCAGGAGCAGGATTGGGATGTGCCGCATGGCTTTGCAATAAAAGGTGCACCGAACACTGCAGAGTTACTGGTAATGCCGGGCGAAACGCAAACACTTTACTGGACTCCGGAAAAACCAGGCATCTATCCATTTTACTGTACAGATTTCTGTAGCGCTCTTCACCAGGAAATGCAGGGTTACGTGAGGATTTCGCCAACCAACAGTGATGTGGCTCTTACCTACAATACAGGAAAGAATATGCCGGATAGTACCAGTAATCCTCCGCTGCTGGATAAATAAAAATTCTTCTGTTTCGGGGCTCTTACAAAGTGCCCCGAAACAGTTATGTACACAAAAGATCATGGGTGCATCATCAGGAATATGGTTGTTGCATAAACTCCTTATGATGATTGAAGAATGAATGCTTGTAAAATTTTAAAACAATAAAAATTTCTCGTTATGAAAAGAATTATCAGTTTGTTTTTAGTTACAGTTTTGATAACCATTTTTTCATGTAACCAGGGAACAGGAAATAAAATTGAAAACGCATCTGCCAACGATTCAACAACCGTTGCGGGAGGAGGACAGGAAAATGTAAGCGACAACGAATCGCAAAAAGATATTGTAAAGACTGCGGTCGGCTCAAAAGATTTTACAACTCTTGTGGCCGCGTTAAAGCAGGCAGAGCTTGTCACTTCTCTTTCCAATGCAGGGCCGTTCACAGTTTTCGCACCGACTAATGCAGCTTTTGACAAGCTTCCGGCAGGCACTGTTGATGGATTAATGAAGGATGATAAGAAAGATGACCTAGCTAATATTTTACAATACCATGTTGCCCTCGGTGGATTGAAATCTGAAGAATTTAAGGATGGCCAGGTATTAGGAATGGCCAATGGAGACAAGGTAACTATTCATGTAAAAGATGGAAAAATTACTTTAAATAATTCAGCTCAAATTACCGGTGCCATCCAGGCAGCTAATGGAATAATTTACGCAATTGACGGGGTGTTGCTGCCTCCGGCCGCAAAGTGATAAAGGAAGGCAGAAAATTATAACGTATCGGATTATTTATCCTGCAACTGCTTCAAATAAAAAGTATGGTTATGAAAAATAATAAATTAACGGGATATGCAAGGTGGCTGATATTGTTGTGCAGTGCAGTTCTTTTTGCTGTCTTATTCTTCCCGATTTGGCAAATACAATTGGCTGCACCTCAGTATCCGGAAGGACTTGTGTTATTAATTTATGCTAATAAACTCGGAGGTAACGTAGATATTATAAATGGGTTAAACCATTATATCGGAATGAAGACGCTGCACACGGCGGACTTTTTCGAATTTACTATTCTTCCTTACATTGTAGGAGCCTTTGCTGTTGCATTGTTAATTGCAGCGGCTGTTGGCAAAAGGTGGTTGCTCAATGTGGTATTCGCCCTCTTTGTTTGTTTTGGTATAATTGCCATGATTGATTTCTGGAGATGGGATTACAATTATGGACACAATCTTAACCCCGATGCAGCCATTATTGTTCCGGGCATGGCTTACCAGCCGCCATTGATTGGTTATAAACAATTACTCAATTTCGGCGCTTATTCCATACCTCATATTGGCGGATGGTTATTTATTGGAGTGGGTGCTATATTATTAGCCCTGGTAGTATTGGGATGGAAAGATCATCGCAAATGGATAAAAAAATTTAAACCTGCAGGCAGCGTTGTAATTATTACAATTTTATTCTCACTTAGCTCTTGCAATGCCGGTCCGCAACCCATTATAACGGGGAAGGATATGTGCGATTATTGTAAAATGCCTGTTAGCGATAATCGGTTAGGTGCAGAAATCGTAACAAAAAAGGG
This sequence comes from Ginsengibacter sp., assembly GCF_057362405.1. Taxonomy (NCBI): domain Bacteria; kingdom Pseudomonadati; phylum Bacteroidota; class Chitinophagia; order Chitinophagales; family Chitinophagaceae; genus Ginsengibacter; species Ginsengibacter sp. The sequence continues at coordinate 21,694 of NZ_JBMQQG010000161.1, read as the reverse complement.
TAAGGTGTATAAATTTGATGATGCACATTGCATAAAATCTTTTATGGAGTCGCCTGGCTTTAAGAACGAAAAAGAATGCGATGTCTATTTTGTTGATTTCTCAGGCAACCATTCATTAATCCCCGCAGCTACTGCATTTTACCTAAAAAGCGACGCCTTAAAAAGCCCGATGAATGGAAACATCGCCGCATTCAATAATTCGGATAGTTTACAATATGTAATGAAAACTTACCCAGGTACCATACTCACCTGGAATCAAGTAAATACACCGTGATAAAATATTTAGGTTTCATATGGTTGTTTTTATTTTTTACCAGCATTGCTGCCTTAGCCAATGTTCGGAAGGTTGGAGCCAATCAATCCTGGCATTCCATTCAACAGGCAATAAATGCTTCAAAAAATGGCGATACGGTTTTGGTAGAGCCGGGCATCTACAAAGAGAAGAATATTACCGTAAATAAATCCATCGTCTTAATTGGTAATGGCTACCCGGTATTGGATGGTGAACATAAATATGAAATCATTTCAGTAAAAGCAAACGATGTTACTATTAAAGGATTTAAACTGATACACACTGGTGTTTCAAGCATTATAGATATTGCCGGAATAAAAATTTATGAAAATAAAAATGTTATTATTTCCGGTAATATTTTGGAAGATACTTTTTTCGGAATCTATTTGCAAAAAGCTACCGATTGTTTAGTTGAGAATAACAAACTTACCGCTTATGCGACTACCGACCAGGCAAGTGGAAATGGCATACATTGCTGGCAATGCGACAGCCTCCGGCTTATAGGTAATACCATTACCGGCCACCGCGACGGTATTTATTTCGAATTTGTTACCAACTCAATCATATGGCGTAATATTTCAAGGGCCAACTCACGGTATGGGCTACACTTTATGTTCTCTCACAACGATGCCTATATTTCCAATATTTTTCAAAATAACAGTGCAGGCGTATCCGTCATGTTCACTCACGGAGTAAAAATGTTTAATAATATTTTTGAAGACAATTGGGGAGATGGATGCTATGGTATTTTTCTGAAAGAGATTACAGACAGTTACATTTTGGGAAATAAATTTTTGCGCAATACTACCGCAATTTCAATGGAGGGAGCTAACAGGGTGTTGGTTGAAAAGAATGAATATATTAATAATGGCTGGGCATTCAAAATACAGGCAAGCTGCATGGATGATACGCTTACGCATAACAATTTCATAGGTAATTCTTTTGATATTGCTACTAATGGAACGTTGGTATTGAACAACTTTAATTACAACTATTGGGATAAATACGAAGGATATGATTTGAATAAAGATAATTTAGGGGACGTGCCCTATCATCCCGTTAGTATGTTCTCTATGATTGTTGCAGAAAATCCTACCGCAATGATTTTATTCAGAAGTGTGATGGCCAGCTTATTTGACAAAATTGAAAAAATTATTCCTAGCCTTACACCGGAAAATTTAGTCGATAAATTTCCATTCATGAAACCCTTACCGTTATGATTATAGCTACCAATGTTACCAAGAAATTCGGCAGGCTCGTTGCTTTGAACAATGTTTCAGCTAACTGTAATAAAGGCGAGTGCATTGCATTGATAGGACCAAATGGGAGCGGGAAAACCACGCTGGTAAAAAGTATTCTTGGCATGGTGGTGCCCGATAGTGGATTCATCACTTTTAATGATAAAAATATCAGGCACGACTGGTTGTATCGCGATCACATCGGCTATATGCCGCAGATTGGCCGTTATCCTGAAAACATGACGATAGGCCAGGTGCTGGGAATGATGAAGGATATCAGGCTTAAAGATAACGGAAGACCTTTAGACGAAGATTTGATTAAAACTTTTAAGCTGCAGGATTTGCTAAAAAAAAGAATGCGCACCTTGTCCGGCGGTACCACGCAGAAGGTGAGCGCTTCACTGGCATTTCTTTTTAACCCCGATGTTTTTATACTGGATGAACCCACTGCAGGCTTGGATCCGTTGGCATCACAAATATTAAAAGAGAAAATTATTGCTGAAAAACAAAAAGGAAAATTGGTTCTTATTACATCGCATATCTTGAGTGAATTAGATGACCTGGTGACCCAGGTAATTTATATGCAAGATGGAAATTTGGTATTTCATAAAAGTATAGAATTGTTGCGTGAAGATACCGGTGAAGAAAAGCTATCCAGGGCCATTGCTTCCGTTATGCAAAAAAATAAATAGCATGCAAAAAATTATTAAATATGTAATTACAGATATTCTCAGGAATAAAATTGTTATCGCCTATACTTTGCTGTTGCTGATAATTTCGTTCAGCGTTTTCAATTTGGAAGACAATACTTCTAAAGGACTTTTAAGTTTAATGAACATTGTTTTAATAATAGTCCCATTAATATGTATCATTTTTTCAACGATCTATGTTTACAACAGCGCCGAATTTATAGAGTTATTGGTTAGCCAGCCGCTTCAACGAAAGCATATATGGATTAGCCTTTTTGCTGGCATGGCCATCGCATTAACTTTGTCTTTTTTTATTGGCGTTGGTATCGCCGTGCTCATATATTCGTTTACGGCTACCGGAATCATTTTAGTAGCAGTAGGTTTAATATTAACACTCATATTTGTGGCAATTGCCCTACTGGCAGCAGTTTACACAAGAGACAAAGCCAAGGGCATTGGCATTGCCGTATTACTGTGGCTGTATTTTTCATTGATCTTCGATGGACTTGTATTGTTCATCCTTTTTCAATTTGCGGATTACCCTTTAGAAAAACCGATGCTGTTATTGAGTGGCTTAAATCCTATTGATATGGGCAGGATTTTGATATTGTTGAAAATGGATGTTTCTGCTTTGATGGGTTACACGGGTGCAGTTTTTCAAAGTTTTTTCGGAACAACTTACGGCTTCATCATTACAATCCTTGTTATGTTACTTTGGATGATAATACCGGTTAGTTTATCATTGCGCAAATTCAAAAGAAAAGATTTATAAATGGTCTGTAAATATTTGAATAATTTTTGTTATTACAGAATTATCTCAAAAAATAATTAAGATGATGGATGAAGTTAAAGAGATAATATCGTTAGAAGATATACAAATGCTTGTTGACACTTTTTATGAAAAAATAAGACAAGACGAATTGCTGGGCCCTATATTTAACGAAAGAATAAAGGATCGATGGCCGCAACACCTTGTAAAAATGTACACTTTCTGGCAAACACTTTTGCTGAACGAGCGGACTTACTTCGGTAGTCCTTTCCCGGCACATGCAAGCCTGCCTGTATCCGGTGAGCATTTCAAAAAATGGATGGAACTGTTTACCCTAACAGTTGATGAATTGTTTACGGGGGAAAAAGCGACAGAAGCGAAATGGCGTGCCGAAAAAATGGCTGAGATATTTGAATCGAAAATCGAGTTCTATAAAAATTACCCGTTATAGATTCGCGATAAATTTAAATCTGTTGCAATGCATGAATTAAAGTTAAAACGCGTTTACGAATCAATCGAAAAAGTTGATGGTTTTCGCATTCTCATAGATCGTTTATGGCCGCGTGGAATAAGCAAAGAGAAAGGACACATAGACCTCTGGCTTAAAGAAATAGCGCCGTCTGCAGCATTAAGAAAATGGTTTAATCATGAACCTGGAAAGTGGAACGAATTTGTTGAAAAGTATCATGAAGAATTGGAAGAATCAGAAGCAGTAGACGAAATTATTAAATTGATAAAGAAACATAAAAAGGTAACACTACTCTATGCGGCACGTGATACACAACATAATAATGCAATGGTGCTTAAAGATTTTCTGCAAAAAAAACTTGCATAATTAAACATTTCAATTTCTCATGAAAAACAAACCTATCAGGCGAAACGAACATATTAAAAAACTTTCAAAAGATCATCATTCCGGTTTGCTGTTTTGTTGGAAAATAAGGCAAGGGATAAAACATGAAGTGGCGGCAGAGCGAATAAAGAAGTACGCAGGTTATTTCTGGAGTAATCATTTGGCGCCGCATTTTGAAGAAGAAGAAGTCATATTGTTTTCACCATTGAACGATGAATTAGTACAAAGGGCAATTGATGATCATAAACAAATAAAACATCAGCTTGATGAATTGTTGGATGGCTCAGCAGGTGAAGCCAAAAACGGATTGATGCATCTTGCTAATCTTATAGATGATCATATACGCTACGAAGAAAGAAAACTCTTTCCACATCTTGAAAAAGTACTTAGTGAAAAGCAACTTGAAGAAATAGGCAGAAAACTTGACTCCCAACCATCTCCGTTGACGGATGATTTTGAAGATCAATTTTGGATAAAATAACCCGCATTATAAAAGAGCATGTACCGGAAATGAACGAAATATTTAGTAATACGCATTACTCGGAATGAAATTCCAAATTAAGAATATTCATCTAAAAGTAATGTATGGCGAAGAGGAATATCATTTAGAAACTTATGCAAATGAATACAGGAATTTAATGATGTTGCTATATGATAAAATTTATTTGGAAAACTTTGGCGAATGCAAAGGCATGGGGAGGTGTGGCACCTGTATGGTGGAAATAGTTGAAACTAAAAATGAATTTCCATACCTGGAAAGAAATGAAGAGACTACCTTAAAAAAAACAGGTGTAACGAATGTAAACCTAAGATTGGCTTGCCAGATACTGGTTAACCAAGCTTTGCAAAATGCTACAATTAGAGTTTATTGAACTGATTTGTCAATGGCTTTTAAAAGCTTTAAGTAAGACTATATTGATTTACCTGCAAAGTATCTCCGGATTAGATATTTGTACAATTAAAATAATAATAAAATGAAAAATTTACGATCCCAATTTTCATATAACCTACTAATCCAAAGGATGAAATCTTTCGCTTTATTCACAGTAGTATTACTTTTAGCAGCATGCAAAAATGGAAGCTCAAAATCTGTAATTGATAAACAATTTGAAGGAGATGGAGATAATCTTCCACGGGTAACACAGGAGATGGTTTCGCCACCCATGTTACCTAAATTTGATCAGGTAGATAAAGATGGCCCTAAAATAGTACAAGTTACTTTTACCGTACGAGAAAAGAAAATAGAGGTAGCTCCAGGCGATTCTATCTGGGCGTTCACCTACAACGGCACGGTGCCTGGCCCAATGATAGTAGTACATCAAGATGATTTTGTGGAAATGACTCTGAAAAATCCTGCTACAAATACACAAACCCATAATATTGATTTCCATGCCGCGACAGGCGCTTTGGGCGGTGGTGAAGTCTCTCTGGTAAATCCGGGTCAGCAGGTAACATTCAGGTTTAGATGTACAAAGCCAGGTATTTTTGTTTATCACTGCGCACCCGGAGGTACAATGGTTCCCATTCACGTTACATCAGGCATGAATGGTGCTATAATGGTTTTACCCCGCGAAGGGTTAAAAGATGAAAATGGTAACCGGGTAAAATTCGACAAGGCATACTATATAGCAGAACAGGATTATTATCTTCCAAAAGATAAGGAGGGTAAAATTAAAAATATTGCGACCCCACAGCAAAGTATACAGGAAATTGCAGAATCAGTTAAAACCCTTATGCCGACAAACATTGTTTTCAATGGAAGAGAGGGTGCTTTGTTAGGCAAAAATGCTTTGACCGCAAATGTTGGCGACAATGTTTTACTGATTACTTCGCAGGCCAACCGCGATACGCGTATCCATCTTATTGGCGGCCATGCAGATCTTTATTGGCCTGGTGGAAAATTTAATAATAAGCCATACACAGATTATGAAACGTGGCCCGTTCCTGCTGGTTCGGCGGCAGCAGTAGTGTATAAATTCAGAGAACCCGGCACCTATTTACTTCTAAACCACAACCTGATAGAAGCCTTTGATTTTGGGGCAATAGCTCAAATAAGAGTTGCAGGAAAGTGGAATAGTAGCCTGCTGAAGGTGATTCAACAGCCTATGCCCATAAAATAAATAGGAAATGGGTTTGTCGGAATTATTCTGAAATATTTATTCAGGAACAAAAATGCCTTTATATTTTTAAAAATCTCCTTGCTATTACAATTAAATCACTTTTAAATTTTATACAAAATGGAAACTTTATTTGAACAAGAGAACATCCTTAATGTAACACTGCTGGAACCAAGGCTAAAACATCCAACGATTTTTGAGCGTTTTGATGAGCTGGATCAGGGTGAAACTTTAACCATCCATAATGATCATGATCCTAAGCCACTCTACTACCAGTTATTGGGAGAAAGAGGAAATATTTTTAACTGGGAATACCTGGAAGAGGGACCAGAGCTGTGGAGAGTAAAAATTTCAAAAAAAACTACAGGGGAAAATGATGAAACCCTTGGCGAAATTGCAACAAAAGATTTACGCAAAGCTGAAGTATTCAAAAAATATGGCCTGGATTTTTGTTGCGGAGGAAAAAAGACTGTAAAAGAAGCATGTATGGAAAAAGGAATTGACGTAACTAAGATAGAACATGAACTGCAACAAGCCGACAAAAATGTTACAAGCGCTCGTCCGCTTCCCTATAATGAATGGAGTTTGGATTTTCTTATAGATTATATTACGAATATGCATCACAGTTATGTAAGGAAAACGCTGCCTGATTTAGTAGCCTATGCTCATAAAGTCGCAGGGGTACATGGTGATCAGCATCCAGAATTATGCAACATCCGGGATCTTGTTAATGAAATAAATACTGAATTAAGCATGCACATGGTGAAAGAAGAAAAAGTGTTATTCCCGTACATTAAAGAATTGGTATTAGCCGAAAAAAATTTGCATGCCCACCCTGCAGCGCATTTCGGCACGGTTCAAAATCCAATAAACATGATGGAGATGGAACATGAATTAGTTGGAAAAAATTTAGAAGAAATCAGGGTTTTGTCGCATGATTATTTTTTACCTGCAGACGCCTGCGCTTCTTATGGGTTGCTCTATAAAATACTTGAAGAGTTTGAGAACGATTTGCATATTCATGTTCATCTCGAAAACAATATATTATTTCCGAAGGCACTTGCGATGGAGCGAAATAAAATCTAAATGGTAATTCCTTATAAAGTTTTTTAGAGTCTCCATATACTCTGTTCTGCTTTATGCGGTGGAATAGTTTATCATGATGCAAAAATAAACTTGGCTTATTTTTGAGGATGAATAACAATGAAACGAATTGCGTGCACCCTCTGCCGGGGGAAACGAATGAAAATGGTGCTGTAACGGCCGCGGTATATCCCGCTGTTGCCTACGATTACATTGACGCCGAAACGTTGCGTTATCCCGGCTTTTATTCCACCTATAACCAGGAAAGGCTTGGTAAAATAATCTGTTCTCTCGAGCATGGAGAATGGGGCATGGTTTTCAGTTCCGGCATGGCTGCGATAACTACGGCTATTTTAAGCTTTCTAACCAATGGCGACCATATCGTTTTTTCCAAAGATCTTTATGGGGGCACCTTAAAATTTGCAAATGAAGAACTTCCCAAACGGGGCGTTGCATGCAGTTTTGCTGATGGTAATGCAGACAGTTTTAAAGGAATGCTGCAACACAATACAAAAATTATTTACATTGAAACACCTTCAAATCCTTTGCTTAATATTGTTTCAATTAAAGATGTTTGTGCTATCGCAAGAGAAAAAAATATTATTACCATCATCGATAACACTTTTGCTTCTCCGATAAATCAACTGCCCATTGAAGAAGGCATTGACATAAGTGTACACAGCGGTACCAAATACCTGGGCGGTCACAATGATCTTCCCTACGGCGCTTTGGTTGGCAACAATGTTATTTATAAAGATGCGATTTATAACACAGCCAAAATGTATGGCGGTTCCTTAACTCCCAACGAATGTTATTTAGCTGAACGAAGCTTGAAGACACTGGCACTAAGGATACACAAGCAAAATGAAAATGCAATGCACATTGCTGAATACCTTGAAGGTCATCCATCAATTAACAAAGTATATTATCCAGGGTTGCCTTCACATCCGCAACATGCAATAGCAACGCGGCAGATGAAAGGATTTGGCGGAATGGTTTCCTTTGAGCTGAATAGTGATCTAGATGGAATCAAAAAATTTCAGCAATCTTTAAAGCTCATAAGTCCTGCGCTAAGCCTGGGTGGAGTAGAGAGCCTGGTCTGCTCGCCTGTCTTCACTTCCCACCGTTATTTATCCAGTGAGGAAAGACTTGCCATTGGGATAAACGATAACTTATTAAGGCTGTCTGTTGGAATCGAAAATGCTGCTGATTTAATTGAAGACATTGAACAGGCAATTAAGGAAAGTAATTTTAAGATTTTATAATCTCAGCTTTTGCTTTGCAAGGATAATTCCACATAAAATGGAGTTAGAATTAGCAAGTGCGAAAATAATAACTCCCGTCAACGCATCGTTTTCGGGAGTTTTATACTTATCTTATTCGAGATAACTGATATCAGCGGAGGGAGAGGGATTTGAACCAACCTCATTAATATTTAGAAATCAATTATTTATAAACTACTAATAATATAACTCCATGAATTACTCTATAAAAGTCTTCTCAATTTAAGTAATAACATTCTAAAGTAAAGATAGGTAAATTGAATTTTATTTTTTGATATAAACTGCAAATTAATAAAAATTAATTTATAACGTTAACGTATATTCGAAAAATATAATAATGCTAATTTTAAGCAGCTTCTAAATTCCAATTTGATTCAATTCTTTGAGATTTTTAGATGATTTAACTCCTCTTCGTTTTGACGGAAAGCAAATGCATTTTCAATAGGATAGAAGATCTTTTGCATTTTCTTCAGTAAAAGATAACCTGCTACCAAGTATAAAGATTAACTTGTTTAAATCTAATAACGATAAGTATGGTTATGCTTTTCAAAAGATCATTAATAATACTTTTCTTTCTTCCCTCTTTTTCATTTTCGCAAACCGATTATGTATTTCAACACCTTAGTGCCGAAGACGGATTATTGTCAAACCCACACCTTAATGTATTCCAGGATTCGGAAGGATTTTATTGGTTTACCACGCTTAGTGGCATTCAGCGTTTTGATGGTAAAAACTTTATTACCTATTTCTTCAGTAACGATGCAACGAAAAACAGGACAGCCGATTGGGCGGGTAAACCTATAGAAGATGCAGAGAAAAATATCTGGATTTTAAATGCTGATGGAATAAATATTTATAATAGAATACACAAAATATTTAACCGGTTATATATAAGCGACGCTCAGGACAGTAACAATAACAATGTCATGGCCATTTTAAAAGGTCCACAAAATGATATACGGGTTATCACAAACAAAAATATATTTCAGTATAATTACTCACTGCAAAAATTGGTTTTAATTAATAACATTTTAAAAGATTCTCTTTCAGGTATTGTAACCGCGACGGCAGATTATAGTAAAAAAAAGATTTGGTTACTAATTTCGAAAAATGGACTTTATGATATTGGTTGCTTTGATTATGCCGAAAACAATATCCGTTATCTGGACAATCCTGCCGTCAAAAAATTATTAAGCAATTATAAAGAAGTCGCTTTCTTTAAACTCGACGGAAGTGGTAATATTTGGTTTTCGGATTATTGGGGTTCCCTGGATAAATATAATATCGACACAAAGGCACTTACCCATTATTCAATTTTGATTGAAAAAAGTAGTAAGAAAACGCTGCCGAATTATGCTTCCATCAATGATCTTATTGATGACGGTAACGGAACGGTCTGGTTTGGAGGTCAAAGCACTGGCTTACTAAAATATGATAAAAAGAGTGAAAGCTTTGCCAATATTCAATTCCAAAATGGATCTGAATATGGGTTGCATTATGACCAGGATATATTTAGCTTTTTTAGGGACCGTGAAGGAAACATCTGGATAGATACAGATTTGGGAATCAATATTTTTAATCCCCGCCTCCAGCAGTTCAAATACCTTAATCAAAATCCGGGAGTGCCATCTTCACATTTTAATACAAATATTACTTCCATTTTTGAAAGTAAGGCGAAGGATATTTACATAAGCACCTGGGGAAGTGGAATTTTTAAATACGACAGCAATTTCATTCTTCACAATAATTATGTCTACGATAAGAATAATTCAAACTCCTTTGGTGAACCCTTCAATCGTGCCTGGTCATTTAGCGAGGACGATAAAGGAAAAATATGGGTAGGATCGCAATACGGGATGCTTTCAATCCTTGATCCCGCAACTGGTAAATTTGAGAACAAAATTATTCCTGAATTTGAACATTTCACTATTATGAAAATGGCTGGAGATAAAAAAAATAATTTGTGGTTTGGTCTTTATAATGGGATGCTTGGTAAATGGGATATGGCTTTAGGAAAAATGTCGGTGTTTAAAAATTTATACGGGAAGAGTTTTAAAGAACCAACCATTATTGATGGATTGATGGTAGATAGTATCAATGTCTGGATTGGGACAAGCTCATACGGCCTTAATGGGTTTAATTGGGGTAAATTTATGGTTGATAAAAGAGCAATTTCCTCCCAGCATATTTTTTCACCGTTTGCATTAAACGATTCAATTATTACAGGCGGCACTTCAGGTAAAGGCTTTTTTCTTTATAATAAATTTTCAAAAGAAACAAAATTTTATAATACTACTAACGGCCTGTCTTCAAATATTTCATACGGTGGTATTCCTGATAATTCCAATAATATATGGGTGGTTGCCAGCAATGAAATTGAAAGGATCAATTTATTAGACAATACCATTCTTCATTATAATTTAAATGATGGAATTAAAGATCATGTTTTTTCCAAAGCGTTTTGCAAATTGAAAAATGGCCTCTTAATGGTATCAGCCAATTCCGGCATTATTTATTTTAACCCGGATCGCGTTACAATAAAACCGCCGCCACCCAATGTTGTGATCACTGATTTTAGTGCAGATCAGCAACATTTGTCCGTTGATTCGTTATTGAGAAATAACGATATCTATTTATCATATACTCAAAATGTAGTTGCAATTGAGTTCGCATCAGTTTCTTTTATTGGAAGAAATACGGACCAATACTTTTATCAACTATATGGTACAGATCGCGATTGGGTTTCTGCGGGTACGCGCCGTTCGGTTACTTATGCTAATCTTCCTCCTGGCAAATATGTTTTTAAGGTAAAGGCGAGAAATACAGATGGTATTGAAACTGCCAAAACCACCCTTCTTAAATTTACAATATATCCTCCTTGGTGGAAAACGTGGTGGGCTTATTTGCTTTGGTTTATTATTGTTTCTACCATTGTATATACCGTTTATAATTATAGAAAGCGGGGCCGGCTTGTGCTTGCTAATATGAGGCAAAGAATTGCAAACGACCTACATGATGATATTGGTTCGACGCTCAATAGCATTTCGGTTTATAGCGAAATAGCAAGGCGCGAATTAGAAACCGATTCAGGAAATGCAAAATCATTACTTGAAAAAATGGGCAGCGCATCACGCAACATGATTGATACAATGAATGATATAGTGTGGATGGTAAATCCTAAAAATGATGATTTTGAAAATATTTTACAACGCATGCAATTTTTTGCTGGCGAACTGTTATCGGGGAAAAATATTCTCCTGCAATTTGACGTAGATGAAAAAGTAAAAAGTATAAAGTTGCCGATGGGAAAAAGAAAAAATTTCTATCTCATTTTTAAAGAAGCAATTAATAATATTTACAAATACGCGAATGGAAAAACGGTTAATGTAATAATAACGCAGCAGGCGCAGAAAGTTGTTATGATAATTACTGATGATGGTAAAGGATTCGACACAGCAAATAATATCTCAGGAGGTAATGGTTTGAAAAATATGCAGACACGAGCTAAAGAAATTCATGCGCAATTGAGCATAACCAGTTGGATAAAGAAAGGCACAAGGATAGAATTAAGAGTCCCCTTCAGATAAATGACGAACTACCCGTGTATGTAGTTACTTTATTATAAATTCATTTAAGATTTACATTTCAATGGGAAAAGATATTAACGTTGCAATTTTTGAAGATAATTATTTACTGCGCGATGGTTATTATCAGTTAATTAATGGCATGCCAGGTTTTGCATGCGTTGGAACTTACGACAACGCCGAGGATGTGCTTTTTAAAATACGGCGCAGCACACCCGAAGTTGTGTTGATGGATATTGATATGCCGGGTATAAATGGAATTGAGGCAGTACGAATTATTAAAGAAAACTTTCCCGGCATTCACATCATAATGCAAACAGTCTTTGAAGATGACGATAAAATCTTTCAAGCCATACAGGCGGGAGCCGGTGGTTACATTTTAAAAAAAATTCCGCCGTCTAAAATTCTTGAAGCGATTAGCGAGATATATAATGGCGGGGCACCCATGACACCAATTATTGCAGCAAAGACATTGCAGTTGTTTCGATCTGGCATAAAACAATCCCCTGATAAAAAGCATGTACAGCTTACCGAAAGACAAACTGAGATTCTCGAATCTGTTATGAATGGAATGAGCTATAAGTTAATTGCCGAAAAGCTTTTCATATCTGTTGAAACCGTTAGATATCATATAAAAAATATTTACGAAATCCTGCAGGTGCATTCCCGCTTTGAACTAATAAATAAACACCGCAGGTAAAATCATTCCATCAAATTTTGCAAAAGCCGGTTTTCTCCTTGCTTTCTTTGTTTGGCAAAACTACATATTAGGGTAGTTTAAACTAATCAATCTTAATAGAGGTTTGTGGTAAGCAGTGGTCGGATGTTTCATAGTTGATTACCCGCCATTTTACAAAACTATTTTTATCTAAACTGAAAATTAAAATAAAAGTTCAGGTGGTTACATTAAAAAATTTAAGTATCATATTGTACGTGGCTGTGATTGCAAGTTGTAACTACGTTATAAAAAATGATAAACCAAAAGAGAATGTTGTAAAAATTGATTCAGCAAATGTAATCGCCCTTATTGAGCCTGATATATTGGATACCGGGCAGGTTTATTTTAAAGTAAGTTGTACAAGGAATAAAATGCCCTATATAAATTATGAGGGTAATTATCCGGTGGGATCAAGACTAGACAGCGATTTTACTGTTCAGTTGTGTGCGTCTAAGCACATACTGGATGTGTCGGATATGCTCAATATTGATATTTATACAAAATCAATTACAACTGGCAAATTTCCTTTAATTATTGGCAATGAACAGGGAAAAGCTGCAATGCTTATGACTCCTGTAAAAGATAATTCTTTTACACCTGCAGAAGGTAGTGTTACAATAATGAAATATAATGACTCTGTTATTTGCGGAAAATTCGAGGGCCGCGGAATTGATTATGATAGTAATAAAATGACGATAAGCGGAGTGTTTTTGAATCTAAAATATAAATAGATCGTAAGGCTAAAATTTTTTAAAGAACAAGAAATCTAAAGGATGTATGCACATGAAAGTCTTCATATTATTTCTTATTCTTGGGCTCCAACATAATTCAGCCGATGCACAAATTTTAAAGAGAATAAAAGATGGATTAAAATCTAACGCAGAAAATAAAGCAACAGATAAAGTCAATGAAAAAATTAACCAGGGAATTGACAGCCTGCTCACGCCTCTTCCAAATAAGAAAAAAAGTGGAAATAACAATGCTGATAACGTTGATACTACTCCCAGCAATAATAGTAATCCTATAGCCAATGATGAGGTTGTGGCTGGTAACACTGCCGATACTGATTCTACCAATACTTACAATATTTCTACCGATACCAATGGTTCCGAAAATTCAAATTCTGGTACACCAACCATGCAAGACGGCTATATTTCTCTAAAGACATCCGCAAACGCCACATTTCCGGGCGCATCAATTATTATAAGTGGTGAAAGTGTCATGTACGAAAACTTTAAATCGGTCGGGCTTACAATTCAAGGACCTTATACAGAAGACGCAAAACCAGTGGCTGTTGGTGGTTACACAAAACAATCAAAACAAATTTCTTTAGATAAGGATGGAAAATTTGCCATTAGTTGGAATGTCGGAGGCAATGACGGTCAATTTATTTTAACTGCCACCAGCAGCGATGGTAAAGCAACGATGAGAAAATCGGTTATTGTAAATAGCTGGCCGGATATGAGCGATATAGCTGACAGTAATATTGCACAAACAAATAAGGCATACGATAAATTGGTCAAAAGAGTTGATGAAGTAAAACCAAATGTAAGTGCTGCTGACGCTGCCAATCTCGACAAGGAAATGGCTGACGTGAAAGATAAAAAAGATGCTGCAATCACACTATTTACTTCACTGAATGATGCGACAAAAAAGTTAGGGTTGTTGGTTGCAAAGGGAAATGTGTTACCTCCGAACCTGAGCGCAAATCTTTCAGAATTAAATAAAACTTTATCCTTACAGGCGGGTGATATGGCAAGAATGGATGAATTTACTAACCATGAGCCATCGGATAATACCATTTGCGAATACCTCGTAATGGTAAATGAAGCATGTGCAGCTTTTTCAACCTTTAGTAATTTATATGGAACAACGATGGTTGGCGTTGTAACAAATATCGTTACTGACAAAGGAGTGCCTGCTGCAATGGGCGCTGCTGGTGAAACGCAGGGCAATAACATTGGAAGTGCTGTAGATCCTGATAAGGAAGCTGTTTCAAAAGAAGGCGGAAAATTATATGCGACAGCCCTTGTCGATGCAAAATCATTAAGTAGCAAAATGGGTGGTGCTGGTCTTGCAGGGGATTTACTACAGTCCGTAAGCAGCTACTTTTTAAGAAAATATTGTGGCGTATATGAAGGAACCGTTAAACATGATTACACCGTGATCTTTCGAAATGCTGATCACAAGATATGGTGGAAATATGGTGTAGAAATGGAAGCCACTTTTAGTCTTCGTTATCCTAAAGGTAAAACCGGCAGGATAATAAAAATGAAAGGAAACATTGAAGGGAATGCTACAAAGTTTACTTTTTTCGCTGATGCTAAGGAAGCTGTAAAGGATGAGATGCAGGGAAGAGACAAATATGTAGAGGTAGTTGTTCTTAAGGATTTTCTGCCCCCTGCCATACCCATTGCAACCAGCCAACACGATAAGATGGGTTTTGGAGGCGTAGCAAGGGCAATCGTTACACCGGCTTATTTCAATATTCCAGTTGATGCTGATTATGATCTTGATGGAGAAAAAATTAAGTTGTTTATAAATCCAGCTCTCGTTGACTTTTCACCGATAGTTGAGAACAGGGAATTATACATGGTATTGGCGGTATTGCCACTGGTAAGGTGGATGGAGTATCCAATTTTCAAAGCACAACAAATGATAAAAGGTTCCTTTAAAGAAAAGAACGAGTTTTCTATGTCGGGCGGTAAGACTGCCAATCCAAAATGCGTTGAAAAAGTGACCCGTCACATCGGAAAAGAAACAGATGCCTTTGAAATATTTCTAAATACAACATTTGCTATCCAAAAACAATAGTGAATTTCCGGTTAAGTTTTAAAAAAATTATACATAACGATCAGGAATAAACGAATAAATAAACTGAGGATGGGATTTGAATTTGAAACAGAGATGTACAAAACATTAAAATATTTATGAAAAAAATTTTTCTTTTAGTCATGCTTTATTCATTAATATTTTTTGCAACATCACATGCGCAGGTTGGTGTTGGCACGCTAACACCCAATGCAAGTGCAATCCTTGATGTAAGCGCACCAAATAAAGGGTTGCTTATCCCGAGAGTAAGTCTCACTTCTCTAACTGATGCAACAACTATCGTGAATCCGGTAACAAGTCTGTTAGTGTATAATACAAATATTGCGCTAACAGGAGGGGCGGGATATTTTTATAACAGCGGAACTTCCGGTGCGCCCACATGGTTAAAACTAGCTACTACATCCGGCAGCGGTAGCTCATGGCTTACTTCAGGCAATAGTGGCACAGATACGGCGATAAACTTTTTAGGAACTACAGACGATAAAGCAATAATTTTTCGGGTTAATAATATAAGGGCTGGAACAATTGCTACTAACGGAAATGTAATGGTAGGCATAAACGCAGGAGTTGCAAATGTTACCGGTTATTCAAATACTGCAATAGGATCAGGCTCCTTAAGGCAAAATCAAAACGGCTATGAAAATGTGGCTATTGGTAATTTGTCTCAAACCGGTGTTGGCGGCTTGTCTTCCGGGTTCGATAATGTTTCATTAGGAAATCTATCGATGAATGGAATAACAACAGGAAATTCTAATACAGGCTTGGGTAATGGCGCCTTAGGTGGCATTACTGCAGGAAGCTTAAATATAGGGATCGGTGCGGGAGCAAACGATGGCATTAGAAAAGGGAATGAAAATATTTCAATAGGTTTTTGGGCAGGCCGAACTAATGATACAGCTAACAACAATGTAGCTATTGGCTCGAAAGCTGCCTATTATAATCGAAGAAATAATATAACGGCGGTGGGATACCAGGCTCTTTATAATAATAGTTCTGGTAGCTCAAATTTAAACGAAGGCAACCAGAATACTGCTTTAGGCAACCAGGCCTTATTTAGTAACACTATTGGTAGTAGCAATACCGCCGCAGGATATCAATCACTATATTTTAATAATACCGGTATCCAAAATACCAGCAATGGGTATCAGTCGCTTTATTCTAACACCGCAGGTTTCAATAACGCTGCATATGGAGCGTTGGCTCTTTTTTCTAATACAACCGGCAACTCTAATATTGCTAATGGCGCGGCAGCACTTTATTACAATACAACAGGAAATTCAAATACCGCAAATGGATTTGAGGCAATGTATACTAACACAACTGGTAATTATAATACGGCAAATGGATTTCAATCCCTTTATTCCAATGTTACCGGGAACGATAATGCAGCAAATGGATATCTCTCACTTTACTCTAATACTTCCGGGGGCGCTAATACGGCGACAGGTACTTACTCGTTGACAAGTAACACTACGGGAAATTATAACTCAGGCTATGGATATCGCTCGCTTTCTTCCAATAAGGGCGGATCTCAAAATACCGCCGTTGGGTATCAATCCTTATATTCCAATACCGGCGGAGTTAATAATACTGCATTGGGGGTAAATGCTCTTTTTTCCAATACCGGCGACGCTAACACCGCGACCGGAACTTCTGCGCTTTCGTACAATACTGGAAACAATAATACTGCAACTGGGTTTCAGGCGCTTTACTACAATACTGTTGCTATTGATAACACAGCAGTCGGATATCAGGCACTTTATTCTAACACGACAGGCAGTGGTAATACGGCGTCTGGTTTCCAGGCGTTAAATTCCAACACAACCGGCTATTCCAATACTGCCTTTGGTTACCTTACCCTTAACACGAACACGACGGGGTTCTATAATACGGCTACAGGAATTGTCGCGCTTTTTTCGAATTCAATAGGCCAGGGCAATACAGCTACGGGGTATGCTGCTATGAATAACAATTCAACCGGTAACTATAATACGGCGGGAGGGCAAGGAGCCATTTATAATAACGTAACTGGGGATGGAAATACCGCTTTCGGGTATGGAGCGGATGTTACAGCGGGTAATTTAACCAATGCCATGGCGCTTGGCTTCTTTGCTTCAGTAAATGCCTCCAATAAAGTAGTTGTGGGAAATGCCAGCGTTACAAGTATTGGTGGTAATGTGGGCTGGACAAGCTTCAGTGACGGGAGATATAAACTGAACGTAAAACAAGATGTGCCGGGCTTAGCATTCATTACCAAGTTAACTCCAATTACCTATACTTTAAATGTCAGCGATATTGAAAATAAATTACAGAGTAAGCAGCTTAATCATAAGACATCTAGCGAAAAGCAAAGATCAAGTTCTTTCGGTAATCCTGCTATGACCCAGGCAATACAGGAAAAATCGAAAATTATTTATACTGGATTTATAGCACAGGACGTCGAAAAAACAGCACAGTCAATCGGCTATGATTTTAGCGGAATTGATAAACCAAAAGATGATCAGCAATCATTTTACGGTTTGCGTTATGGTGATTTTGTTGTGCCGTTAGTAAAAGCTGTCCAGGAACAACAGGTAATGATAGACGAACTTAAAACAGAAGTTGAATTACTCAAATCTGAAATTGAAAAACTAAAAACAATAAAACAATAACAATGAAACTAAATAAAAAACACATGAGCTCAAAATCATCGGCAATTAGAGCTTCGCCTTTTAAATTATCATTAATTATTACCTGTGTGGTATTCACATTACTAAGCTACACTGCATGCGATGCCCAATCTATAATAGGCAAATGGCACAGGGGTGGCGCCATTAGTTTTAAAATTGATAAAGTTTCCGGTAACGAAACTGCGGTATTTACACCGGAGCAGCAAAAACAATATGACGAGGCGACTGTCGCAAATGAATATAAAGAGCAGCTTGAATTTAAGTCAAACAATACCTATACCAGCAATGTGTCCGCAAAAGGCAGGCCAGCAACTGAACACACGGGGAATTATTCACTTTCAGGAAATAATTTAGATATGAATATTTCACTTGTGCATAATGAAAAAACCACGATAACTATTAAATCATTAGATGCCACGACAATGGTTTGGGACGTGGTATTTATGGACAAGTTGACAAGGATAACATATAAACGAATTTAACAAGATCGATAATGGAAAATGTAAAACAAATAATAATAGCATCACTTTTCATGTTGTTCACCCCTGGGGTGTCAGCCCAACAATTTTCAAAAGCCGATCAGTCTGTAATTGCCAATTATTCTATTACGGTTGAAAAAGTGAAACAATATATGCTGTTTGAAAAAGGCTTTGGAACCGCCAAAGCCGCTGAACACCAATATGCATCATTAACTCCGCCACGTACGCTGGATGAAAAAATTAATCTTTTAAGTCAATTACCTTCTTTTGTCAAGCTCGTAAAAAGTATAGGCGGTAATTTTCGTGACATAACGCTCACGGGTACCTGTTTGCATATTCTTTTTGTAGCCAATGATCCCAAAAGGCAGGCAAATTTTAAAAAGATGTGTGATATGGGATATGCTGAAAAGCCTTCAGCAGAACAGATGGCTTTCGCGGAAGCCCATCGTGCAGAAATGTTACAGTGGCAGCAACAAATATTGGAATATGGGAAGGCAGAATTATCAAATTGATCTTTCAAACCAATTATATTAATAAAATGAAATCTAAATCATCGATGATCAAAGCTTTTACACTGGAAACTTTACTTGTTTTCTTCTTCATTACAATTGTTTTAACTGGCTTTACAAAATGTGATGAGCAATCTATTGAAGGCAAGTGGAAAGTGATATCAGTAAAGCTATTTTTAAACGCAGGCAACCCGGTTGAACATCCTATACCTCCCAGCGATATATATCAATTTGAGTTTAAAACGGACCATACATATATAGTAACGGTCGGGCCAGGAAGTACATCGACAGGCACATGGTCAGTTTCAGGAAATCAATTGACAATGATAGCGCCTGCAGAGCAAAAAAAAGGATTGAAAGGGAGGGTCTCGAACTTTTCAATTGCTGGTAACAAAATGATAAGAACGGTAATAGCCGAACCTCCCTATAACAAAACACAGTCTAAATCCGAAGAAACAAGTATTAGAACGTAAATAACTTTTTGTTGGGAAAATAAAATATCATCAATCGCTTAAAAATATACAAAATGAAAGTCAAATCAATCTTTTCAGCTTTTTCAATAAAAGCTTTACTTCTTGTTATTGGCATTACAACCAGCTTTGCCGTCTTTAATAAATGTGATTCACAATCTATTGTCGGCAAATGGAAAGGTGTTTCTGTAAAAAATTTTTACAGCGCTGAATATTCTAAACAAATAGGCAAATCAATGGAAGAAAAATTTCCGAAAGATGTTGGTAATTCAGACGTTGAGTATAAATCCGACCACACATTCATAATGAATTTCTCTCCACTTAATAGCTCAGAAGTTACTACTATGAAGGGAACGTGGAGCTTAACAGGGGATCAGTTGAAGTTAACTTTGGAACCCCAATACAATCCCGGCAAGGTGACCACTACTGCTACGGTTACAATTGATGGAAATACGATGATTACTATTGCATTGGTGCCGCCAGGATCCAGACTAATTAAGACAATTTCTACCGGTTCAAGGATGTAGTAGAAGGCGTTTGAAAAAATTAAAAAAATCATTTGCAATATCCTTCTTTGTATTGTTTGCGAAGTCAACTTTGCTGTAATAATATTCAAAAAGAGATCAATCTATTATTTCAAATTATTCTATCGTAATAGAAAAAGTGAACCATTGCAATGATGTTTGAAAATGGTTTTGGTGCGCCAAAAAGGTAGTGAATCAAGGTATTTTAAATTTGCCTCGGAAAGACGATCTCACAAATTAACGAAATGCAATCGAAATTGTCAACTGCAAAATCCTTTTTATTTAAAGCCCTCCTTATTTTTGGCTGCATAATAAGCGTGGACAACTTTAATAATTGTGATGCGCAATCTATAGTCGGAAAATGGAACCAGGTTTCTACTAAAATGTCTCTCACTGCTTTAGGAGTGAAAACACTTGGCAAACCATTCATCCTAACTCAAACGGCCTCTTTTGGCAGTGTCGTAATGGAATTCAAGGCTGATAATAGGTTTATGGAAAAAGCGGATGTCGCAAGTAACGCTAGTTCGGTAACCGTTACAGGCACATGGTCTCTTGAGGGTGATCAATTAAAAACTAAATTAGATCCCAAACAACGAGACCCAAAAAACAATCCAAAAGAAATTGCTCAGTCAGAAAACATTACTGTAACAGTTACCGGAAATACGTTAATAATTATTACTGCTATTCCACCAGGGGAAAATCAAGAAATTATTCAAAAGGAAGATACTTACATAAAAATGTAAAAAGGATTAGTAATATTTATTTAGACGAAGATTTCTTAGCCTTTTTTAAGTTCTCCGGCTGCTTTTCTTTTTCACCGGCAAGCCGATATAGCAATTTCTGCTCAGCAATTTCATGCTCAGCCTGGACGACATGGTTTATAAAATCACCTTCGTCCAAATCGTATAGACTATCAGTATAATAAGTAAGCTTTAATAAACTTGCATTATTATCTGCTTTCCAATATCTATATTTAATATCATTTGCTTCAAGTACGTTTTTCTCGTTATGACAATTGATCCATCCATAAGCTAACAATAAGGCAATTATAGACAAACTAACGGTCACCCATACTAGCTTGTGAAAATGATGAATGTGTTTAACGTGACCTGGCTCAAGATTACCTAAGTTTAATCTTAAGAGATTCATTTCTTTTGAGAAAACATTTAATTTTTCGTTGTGGTTGTTCAATTGAGAAAATGAACATTTGAATTTCGGCCCGCAAAGATTTGAAGTTCTGAAGTGCCTGTTTTTGCAAAACCTCATCATTACTTGTATTGCTTTCTTTTAACAAAGCAATTTCCAAAGATTCCAGTTTCTCTACAATCGTTTGTAATAATATTTCACTCATAACTTTTCATTTTTATAAATGCAATCTTCTTGATTTTTTCTTTACACGCTTCTTTTCCAAAAATGGCATTTGCATTTGTAGATGTTGCTTTTGCGGTTTCATTAACAGGTCTAATAAATTTTTATTATGGCCATGATACTTTTCAGTTTGCTGATGCTCATCCTGAAAATATTGTTTTGATTTTGTGAGTTCTGGTGTTGGGTTGAGAATATCTTTTATTTTCTGTTGTTGAAT
>NZ_JBMQQG010000160.1:0-6706 GCF_057362405.1 Ginsengibacter sp. | reverse complement strand
ATTCACCGTTCAAAGTTGGTCAAATTGACCTCTCTTTGGCGCCAGTATATACTGCATTTAAAAACTTGGGGCGAAGCCGGGTCTCTCGAAGAGGACCCGGCGGCAAATTAAAAGCAAATCGGTTTTTACCTTCGAACGCCGGGCCCCTTGCAGGAGGCTCGGCCGGGGCACAGCTTGGATTCATCAATATGATTATATATCTTTACGGTGCACGCATCGTTACGATGCATCCACTCCCTTGAATGCCATAAGAATTTTAAGTCCCCAATACCTGTGGTAAATGTTACCTTTTAAAATTACCATATGGAAAAAATCTACCAGGCGTACGAAAGAACGATTGATGGAAAGCAGTTTTACTTTATAAAACAATATCTCGCCTTTCCCGAATATAAGAGCGTTCCCCCATTGTTACAGCAGTATGGTATGCACAGTGATTTTAATAAGGCATGCAATATCGCGATGGTACATGACGCTGCCATACAAAAAAAATTATCAATAGACCTTGGGATTAAAGCACCGGAAGCAAAACAAAGCAGGTTGGAAATATATAGCTATACGTTGAAGCCAATACGATTTAAACCTTTAATGCTAAGAATACTCAGGGTGCATGGATAGCTTACCCTGGCCTTACGTCTCCTTTGGTACCGCCTCTGTAGAATGAAAACCGGAAGCAAATTATTTATCTTCATTCCTGCGCAGGTCTCCTGACCCGGGCACAAGCGTTACTAAGCATCTTCTCTTAAAGCATATTTCATCCAAAAATAAATCTTATTCCAATCTTCATTCTAAATCTAATTAATTCCAGTAGCCCTTTTCCTTCCTGAATTTAGCAATCAACTGAATTACCGTGACTACCTTTCTTTAAATTGCGAATTTATCTTTCAATAACCATTAGTAACGAACAGTCACAGGCCGGGAGACCTGCGCCTGTTTGGAGCTACATTGGCACAAGTAACCCAGGCACAAGCTAAGCCTCATACTTGCACCATGGAACATTCTATATGCCTGGACTAACACGGAGGGATTAGTGCCAGGAAGCGGGAAACCCGTAATCATCAATATCATTACTTTCCAATTCAATGTCTATTTTGGTGGTTTTATGTGTTATGTATTTTTTATAATTCATAGCTTTCGCAACAAAATCATCAATTGGCTTCCTGATAGTAAGTTTAGCTGAAGCCTTTTTAGGATTCAGATTAAGTTTGAGGCGATAACCCTCCCTGCCATATTTATAGTAAGGTGGTGTTGCACTATTGGTATGTGCAGTGGCTTCTACCGTTAGATCGTTCTCAGAGAATGAAACAGACCAATATCTTTCCAAAACTTCGGGCTTTTGTAACGGGCCGATTTCATGATCTACATCGTACCATATCATAATTTGTACCCACCAATTTCTGTATGTCTCAGGTTTGTCGATATTTTCAATGAGCCAGTTAACAACTTCGGCATTCACTTTTTGTTCTTTGGTTACACCGGGTATTGCGGCTACAAAATCAACAAACTTTTTCAGTTTTTGTAATTCAATGCAGGCTTCTTTATCTTGCTTCCAGCGATCTTGTAGGGCCATTGTAGTAGAGTTTGGTGATTGAAAGTTAATAAATTTTATAAATGTTTAAATTTCCCTCACAAGGCACAGGCATGGCCCCCGCTATAGTTAGTTTATCTCCAACCGAAAGTTGCGCTGTTCTGAGTTTGCAACACAGGACTTATAAACTTTAAATCTATAACAAAAATTCAATTTCTATGAGCCCGCATTGCTTGCCGTAATAATAATTTCTGGCACTGCTATAAACATATTCTTCCGCTTTTTCCACTATGCCAGCATCTACCGGGTTGTCATGAATGTATTGTAATTTTTGTGCAGCGAATGCTTCAGTATAAATTACTTTCGGTTGGTTATCCTGTATCCAAAATTGGTAAGAATCATTTCTGCTATTTTGTTCTCCTGCTTCTTTAAATATTTTTAGCATCCACTCTCTACGGCTCTCGCCGGGATGTTCTTTTATTGCTTTAATAATTTGTTTGCCTGTATATTTTTTGAAATCTCCCAGTACACTGCTAACATTATTTTCTTTTGCGAGATAATTAAATGCATATGATTACTCATAATGCACCAACCATAAATCACTAACCCTTTTTCCCTTTGGCAATGCTGCAGACTTTCTATTAAAATGTCTCTGTATTCTTTCCTTGAAAAAACGTCTACCCATGCTACCACGGCAAAACTTACATAATACAAACCTCCCTGATCAATTATTTTATAGCCACCTTTACTCATAATCCAATTTTGAATAAAAATATAATTATATATCCTTAGTTGCAAACTAAGGACAGCGCTCCCTAATTATTTAAAGCTTGCAAAAGTTAGCAGCAGTAAGAGTTTTTTCTAATCTCACCATACTAAGGCCAGCATGGGGGGACAAACCAGGAGTAGCAGGCGGTTCGCCGCTGCGAAATTAAAGTAGTAAATAAATGGTATATTGAAATAGGTTTCCAAAGCAAAATTTATGAATTTGATTAACTTCTTTCTTTTTTGGTTGCTCATTATTTTATATTTTTTCGGTGGTTCAATAATTATGGGCAACAGTTCAATAGATATACATTTGCATGATACTTATTTTGTAATCAAACATTGACGTATAAATAGCGCCGTCCCATTTTAGCGCAACCAATCACAATGCTAAAGGATTATTGGACCTGGTGAGGATAGATTAAATAAACTTTATGAAGAACATATTTTAGCAGATATTTAGTAACGGCCGATTGTTAGCGGAATTTCTACTTAAGTAACAATAATTACCACCGGCTGTCTCTTCGCTGAGCTTATTTTCTGTCCACAATTTGTTGCGGATATCCATTTCGGGCAATGTTCGATTACTCTGATTACTTCTTGTTCTATCCCATATCCAACATTTGTTTCAATCCTGGCATCGAAAACATTTCCCTGTTTGTTTATCCAAAATGTTACCATCAATTTATAAGTTCCTTTAGGAGCATGATTTTCCCCAGGAACTGACATCTTAAAATTTTTTGCAACAAATTTTCCCCAAGCTTTTAAACCGCCCGGAAATCGAGCCTCAATCTCATTGTCGCAATAGATTTGTAAATCCGCATGCTGAGAGCTATCTACTGTGTGCCTCTGCGTTTGGGATGAACTATCATTTTGTGATAATCCGTGAAAAGAAATAAATAAAAAGATTAAGATATAGATCACCCTTGGCATAATGAATTTAGTTTCGCGTGACTTGATGTTGTCAAAGTTTTATCGTTCTGTTTTTTATAGCAGATTTAGAATTATTTATTTTCTGGAAAGTAAGTCTTGAATTATAGTAGCACGAAAAAAATTGACCTCACAAAGTCTACAATGAGATGCGCAATGGGGAAGTTTCCATAATTTCCGCTAACGTTTGTATTTATGCTATTAGACGCAACTCCCCTATTGTAGCGCAAGCGTCCGCTTGTGCCTATTATGAAGTTAAACTTTGTTGGCTCTTTACGGAATATTTTTATTTTTAACTTACATAACGGATAATATTAGACGCAAATTTATTTTGGTAGCAGCACAAGCGGACGCTTGCGCTAACTCTCCGCTTATTAAAGGATATGGTCGAGTAGGCAAGGGCATTTCAGCCCAAGCCTCTCACGGAACCGTACGTGAAGCTCTCACTTCATACGGCTCTTATCATATCATCAAACATGCTTAAAAACGGTCCAGTAATAAAACATCGTTGGATAGCTTCGCTTTAGCCCTTTTATCCATTGATACCCTTTCGTGTAACTGTTCTTAAACCTCCTGTACTTATTCAATACCCATTTCACTAACCGGAACTCAAAGTGCCACATCAAACGACGTAATTCCCGCATGTTGAACTTACCATAATACCTGATAAGCCCTATCATTTGCGGGTTCACCTGAACTGCTATTTCCTGTATCGACAAATTGCTTCGCCGGTGCCAGTCTTGCTTAGCCCATCCATGTATTATCCTTGTTTGTGCTGTCTGGCTTATAGCACAGCCATACCCAAGAAACATGCCTCCTCCACCTCGCTTTGAGGCTACGGGATGGGGCTTAAAGGTGAAGCCAAGAAAATCAAATTTCTTTCCAAAACTTTTCTTCTTTACTCTTCGATAATCCTGACAATAAACCAACTTCGTTTTCTCTTCGTTCAAGCTTAATTTACATTCCGCCAGTCTTAACCTTATTGCTCCCAATAATTGCTTTGCCTCTTCTTCTGTTTGACAGTGTACGATCACATCATCTGCATAGCGTACAAAAGCTACCCGCGGATAATGTTTTTCAATCCATTTGTCTAACACATAATGCAAAAACAAATTGGCTAAAAGAGGGCTTATTACCCCGCCTTGTGGCGTGCCTGCGCCAGCCTTATGGATAACAGTACCATCGGGCTGCTGAATGGGTGTTTCCAGCCATCGCAGGATGTACATCTTTACCCATTTTTCTTCTACATGGCGCTCTAAGGCCTTCATCAGCAACTCATGGTCTACTTCATCAAAGAAACTTTTGATGTCCATATCCAGCACCCATGCATATTGACGTACATTCTCCTGTACGGCTTCTATTGCCTGATGGGCACTTTTCAACGGACGATAACCATAGGAGTTGTTATGGAACTGGGCTTCCAAACGTGGTTCTAAGTAACTCTTTATAACCTGCTGGGCTATCCGGTCGCTTACTGTTGGAATGCCTAATGTCCGCTGCTTTCCATCGCTTTTGGGTATCGACACTGATCGTAATGGCTTGGGAAAATAACTGCCGGAACTTAAGCGATTCCACAGCACATACAGGTTATTCAATAAATCTTCCTGGTACACTACCAGGCTTTCTTTATCTACTCCTGCTGCTCCATGATTGGCTTTCACTTTCCGATAGGCTGCCTTTACCATTTCTTTCGTTATCGGTACAGTACTTGTTCTTGTCTCAAACATTTAATCATCCTCTTTTAAAGTTGTTAAAACATTTTCGAACGATATGATTGATGCTCTTTGCTCCACCTTCATTACAAAGGTTTCTTCGCTACTACAGCATCATCCGCCATCCTTACCAGCTTCGATATTCAGCCTCATGGATATTTTCCACTTGTGCCTTTCTCTTACCATCTGATAAGGACTTCCCGTGTTCTGTATAAAAGCCTGAATAAGAGTCATGCCACCTTTATGACGATTGCCTTACAGCCAGTATGCAAGTGCCCGCTGTAACCTTCACTACTACGCAAGAACAGTAGCTTTTGACAATGGGTACAATTATCTCATCACTTCAACGGTGGTTCAGTTCCATTCATCTCTCTTATTCTTACCTGACTACTTTCAGCAGCCTTTTCCTCTTTCCGTTCAATACCGGTTTATTACTAAACAAGCACCGAGAGGTGTGTTACCGCCTCCGCTTGCACAGCGACTGTGATAGACCTACTATCATCTTCTATACAACATTCTTGTACCTTCATATCTATTGGTACTCGATTCACGGCACACCCTGCGCCATGGAAGGGGCATCCTAATGACAAGGAGACCACAAAAGGAACAACTGGTTGGTTCATTTGGACTGGCGACTATTCGGAAGCTGACGATTTTTTCAAGCCAATGTGTGCAGAGCATTTGCTGCAAATTAGACCGCAAATCATCAAATACTTGGGACTTGACTCAGGCTTTAGATTTCTTGCAGACAGTAACGGTTATGAAGATGTTTGGTATGACGAAACTCTTAAGCAAATTGATTAAAGCGAACGCACAACATTGGGTGACCGATGCACAACTACCATAAAAAAAATAGCCAGGGCACAAAATCCATCAGAATTGTTTCAATATAAAGACAGGAAATAAATTCGATTAACCTTTGCCGTTGGCTTCAATAAAAAGTAATAGCGTATAATGGTAGCTGTTATGAGTGAAAAAGCATTTTGCAGTGGTCTTTGCAATGCTTTTACCACTGTGTTTGCTTTGCTTCTCAGCAACGTCTCCCCTTAGGGGACGTTGCGTGTACAACGATTTGTTTTATTTTTGAAAATGCCTGTTCAGCAAACTATTCCATTTAGCAGTGGTATTTTCATTATAACATTTACTTGTCACTAGTGGCGGCCTTTAATTGAGAAAACAGATAGCTATGACCTGGTGTATAAATGGTTTGATCATTTAAAAACGAAAGGTCATAGAATAATTGGTTTTGTAATTATGCCGAACCACATACACGCTCTGATTGATTTTACAGATACTGAGCAAACAATTAATACAATCGTAGGAAATGGTAAAAGGTTTATGGCCTACGAATTAATAAATCGGTTAAAAGATAAAGGAGAAAATGAGTTGCTATCAACTCTTTCAAATGATGTTGAGATTACCAGGAAAGTGAATCATAAACAACACGAAGTTTGGGAGCTATCATTTGATTGGAAAATTTGTGATAGCATAGAATTTATAAAACAGAAGCTGAATTACATGCATGATAATCCTTGTAAGGGAAAATGGGCTTTGTGTAAAAGTCCTGTTGATTATATTCACAGTTCATGTAAATATTATCTAACCGGGGAGCATGGAGTTTATATGGTTGATGATATAGAAGAAGATTGATTACCTATAAAAGAAAATTTATACACGCAACGTCCCCTAAGGGGAGACGTTGCTGAGAAGGGAATAGTTGATAATGAATAAGAGTTTTTTTGTATACTTACATCTAATAACATAAATCGTAAGT
>NZ_JBMQQG010000159.1:0-4807 GCF_057362405.1 Ginsengibacter sp. | reverse complement strand
GATGACCGGTTATTTGCAGGTATCCGCCCCAGATAATTGATTTCCTCGTACCTAAAAATTTATCTGCTACTATGCCACCGAAAAAATTAAACCCAAAAACCAATGCAGCATAAGTACCCAAAACGGCATAGCCCATTGATTGCCCAAGACGCAGTTGTGTAACTATATAGGCGATCAGCAATGCCTTCATTCCATAAAATGAAAACATGTCCCACATGGTAGTGAACGCCACCCGAAACATTTCCTTAGGGTGTTTCTCAGTCTCTTCATTCACGACCGGTAATGCTCCAACAATTTCCATAGTTATCGTTTAAGTATGTTTCACTTTATTGTGAGTTTTTACTATTTCCCGTTGTTCCATTCATTATTTTTTCTATCTACATCAGGCATTACATTTCCCGGATCGATTATCACTCTATCGATAGTACTTGCAGAAGGATATTTAAAAGTCCACGTGCCACCCCGCTGCCATATTTCAACAGGTAACTGAATCGTTTCTGCCTTACCGTTAGTTTCAGTAATTTTTGCAATAACCGGCATGATCATTTTCCCTTTGTTCTCAATTGTGATCAATGCACCTTTGGCTGGATCACTATCAACATACGTAACATTAGTGGTTGCCTGGTCAAGTTTCCAGGTGGTAAAGAACCATTCTTTCCAAAACCAGTTCAAATCTTCGCCCGCTGCACTGTTGATGCAATGAAAAAAGTCGTAGGGGGTAGGATGTTTAAATGCCCAGGCTTCGGTATATTTTCTGAAGGCATAATCAAATCGCTCTTTGCCCACGACAACCGTACGAAGTAAGTTGAGGCCATAAGCCGTTTTGCCATAGAATTGATAATGTTGTTGTTCGTCCATTGCATCCGATAGGGTCATCAGGGGATCTTTATACTTCATGAACTGTTCGTAATCACGGGAGGCAAAAAAACTTTTATCAAAATATGCCTTGTCATTTACATACTCACCTTTATTGAAAAAATCAGTTGCTATATAATTGATATAAGTATTGAAACCCTCGTCCTGCCACATATATTTTCTTTCATTACTGCCAACGATCATAGGGTACCAGTTATGGCCAATTTCATGTGCTATTAAGAACCATAAGCGGGCTTTGGTTTCTTTATAATTATTAAATATGATGCCGGGATATTCCATACCTCCGGTTATGCCGGCATTACTAACGGCAATATTCCATGGATACTCGAAAAAGTTTTTGGAATATATTTCTATACTTGCTTTTAAATATTCTGTAGACCTTGTCCATGCAGTATCTCCCATACTCTCTAACGGGTAACACGACATCGCCAGTGCCTTGCGGCCAGATGGTAAATTTATTTTTGCAGCATCCCATATCATTCCTTTACCTGCACACCAGCCAACATCTCTTGTATTTTTCATAGAGAAATGCCAGGTAAGCTTTCCTTTTGTAGTTGGCCGCATGGAAGGTTTCATGGCTTCATCAGCGCCAATTATCGTAACAGTTTTATCGCTGTTGGCAGCTTTCGCTAATCTTTTTATTTCTTCTGCTGTTAATACTTCCTTTGGATTCTGCAGATCCCCTGAACCATATACAATCATTTCTGCAGGGGCTGTGATGTAATAATCATAATTGCCATAATCGCAATAAAATTCTCCGAGACCCATATAAGGTAAGGTGTTCCATCCTTCCACATCATCGTATACGCACATCCGTGGGTACCATTGTCCTATTTGATAGATAACCCCGTTTTTCGTGTATTGTCTTCCAAAGCGGCCGGCTCCGTCAAGCGGAATTGTAAAATTGAAATTCATTTTTATGGAGACTTTATCGCCCTTGGGTAACATGGGTGCGTTTAAGCGTACCTGCATCCTTGTGTCGGAAATGATGGGTTGCACGGTATATGTTTTTCCAGCCTGGCTAACGGTTACATCTTTAATTTGATAACCACCGTTACTTTTTCCCAGTACACTAAAATAATCTCCCGGGTAACGGGTAGCCGCAACCGATCTTGAAGAAGGTTTAAAAATATTTTGATCGAGTTGAAGCCATAAATACTCCAACTGATCAGGACTATTATTAGTATAAACAATAGTTACATCGCCTGTAACCGACGTATCCTTTTCACTTAAAGTTGCATGAATGGCATAGCTGGCGCTGTTTTGCCAATACAACGGTCCGGGTACTCCTTTCGCGGAGCGGAATGCATTACCGGCGGGTGGATTAAAATTTTGGACAAAAAAATCATGCGGATTGTAAGCTGAACTATCGCTTCCATTTTGTGCATGTAAAAAACAAACGGATAATAATTGGGCGCAGAGAAATATTATTTTTTTCATTTCGGTAAATTTTGAAACGGCAATGTATTACACTTCGGGGACAAGGATTTTATCTACCTGTCTTTTCCTGGTAAGTTTAAATAGATAAATTATTGACAGTATACCGATAAATATCAGAATACCCACAATCTCCTTTAATTGCAATTGAACAATGAAAAAACAAAGCGCCACCAAGGCTGCAATGGGGACTATAAGGCCGCCGGGAATTTTAAAGGTGCCTGTTCTATCGATATTTTTTTTCAGCCTGAATTTTATAGTTGCCAGTACAACTCCAACGTACAATAACAATAAAGACGCCGATACTATAATTGCCAATTGCCTGAATCCGCCGGAGACAGCTACTAAACAAGCAACTACCGAGAAGGTAATAATTGCATTGGCAGGCGTTGCAAAACGCGGATGAATTTTCGCAAGATAGCGTGGCAGTAAATTATCCTCAGCGCCAGCGAGCATCACTCTTGGAAATGCCAATGGAAGGGAACTTAATATGCCGAAGATGGCTATCAATGACGCCACAATTATCACAGTATGGCCAACAGGCCCTATAAGTTTATCTGCCACTGCAGCCAATGGTGCTTCTTTAAAATTTGAGAGTCCGGCGCCTAACACACCCTGGGCAGCTAACTGAATCAAGCAGAAGATCAGGATAGTTGCCAGCATACCGTAAAAAATTGCGAGAGGCGCTGTGCGACTGGGATTTTTCATTTCGCCCCCAATATTCAGTGCACTTTCTCCCCCGGCAAACGCAAAAAATAATACAAGAGAAACCTCTCCTAAATTTTGAAATGATGGCAAATGATCTATATGCAGGTTGGATAATGTTGAACCCCAAAAGCCAAGTACCACCAGGAGAAAGAGCGGAAGCATTTTAATAAGTGTAACAATTTTTATAACCTTCATTCCCTGTTTTACGCCAAGGATATTGATGTAAGCGGAAAAGCCGATGAGTGCGATAAAAAGCAGCGCCCTATAAAAAGGAATCTTGAAGATAGGAAACGCTACTGATAAAATATCAGCAAATCCATTAACCAGGGCAGCTGTTACAAACACGCCAACGCCAAACCAAAACAATGTATTGGAGATAAATCCGGCATACGACCCAAAAGCTTTTTCAATGTATGCATATGAGCCGCCGGAGCAGGTTACCTGGCTGCTGATTTCTGCGTAACATAACATTACCAATAAGAACAACGAGCCGCAAGCGATATAGGCAACAATGCTTGCGTTACCGAGTTCACTCGCAACGATTGCCGGCAATAGAAATATTCCACTGCCAATGGTGTTATTAATAACATTTAAAAAAATACCCCAAACGCCAATCTCTCTTTTTAAGCCTTTTCCTGATTTCTTTGCAGCAGTAATGGTTGAAATTTTCATTTTTCGTTGTGGTTATGAATGTGAGCGTTTAATGTGTCTGATGCCCTGGTCTATTGTCCGCACTTCCAGGCACTTACACACAATGATTCAAGGTTTCCCTTGCAGAAATAAAGGCAATACCCAAATCCTTCTTTGCTAACGAGCTGCTATACACGATAACCGGTTCATTGAGAGGCGGCTGCTTGTTAAGCATCAGCGAAATATCAGAAACTTTATAACTTTCATGAGCTATCAGATAATTTTTTCCGTGAATACTTTTCGTGGTTGCCGCCTGGTAAATAGCTTCCGCCACATCTCTTACATCTATCATTGAAAACATGGCATCTGTTTCAAATAACATTACCACAAAAGGATTGGGAGCAATTTTATTTTTTATCAAAAATTGCATACCCATCGAAGTAGAATCGGGCCTTTCAGAAAGGGCGTTTCCAACTGCCCACGTGGGAGATACGGAAGTAATTTCAAATGAAAGATCCGGGTTGTTTGCAATAAATTTTCTCACCTCCTGGTCCGCCAAAAATTTCGCCTGTGCATAAGGATGGTCCTGTTCACTTAGGTAAGGAGTGTCCTGTTCGGTAAAAATATGATCGGCAGGGTAAGTTGCCGGGTCTAAAGGAAAGGAAGTATTCCATGCCGCCACCGACGAAATGAACACCACTTTTTTTAAATCTTTTGATTTGGAAATTACGTCCAGGAAATTTCGTGTACCCTGCACAGTTGGTTCCATCAATTCTGTTTGCGGGTCTTTTACATCGAGTATAAAAGGTGTACCGCCGTGTACCACAATGTCGCAACCTGTTACAAAATCCTCTATTGATTTTTTATCTCTTATGTCTAAGGGCAGAATTTCCAGGTTATTGGTGGCGTTAGTAAGTGCCAGTAAATGCTGGTACTTACTATTATTGTTGATATCTGTTGAAGAAATTTTTACGTCAAAATCCTCTTCAAGGAATATTTTGGTAACGTAGCTACCGATAAATCCGGAACCCCCGATTATGCCTGCTGTTTGCATGATTTTTTTTTTACCTGAGATAACATTGCTTAACAAAAACGAAAAAATTTATCTAAGAATATTCTATTTCTGTTACGCCTGGATAGAACCTTTCTGGTGTTC